>NZ_JBGONH010000049.1:2293-39370 GCF_041439075.1 Vibrio sp. FF145 | reverse complement strand
CAAAGTCACTTGACGTCACTACGATTGTTTTAACGATGTCTTCGTTGTTTGTATGAACTAAATCGCGATTGGGTTCAAAGCGCACGTCACCTTGCAGGGTGATAACTAGCGTCCCTTCGGTGAAATCAAACCGCTGCTCACCCGTATTAGATTGAACCAATGTTCTAAGTTGTCCGTCATAAACGAACTGAGTAATGGTCGCGCCATCAGCACTTTGAACTGGCATTACATCGACAGTGCCTGTCGACACCATTCCAGCATCCAAATCAGCAACCGTTGGTTCCGTAATGGTTAACGTTTGGTTTTGCATGCCTTGCACATCATCGCTGACCGTCACTTTCAGTGGCGACATTAATGAGTCATCACCGTCGCGGTCTACCGCGTAAACAGGTAAATTAAAGCTCAACTCATTATTCGCTTGGCCATCAGCATGATCTAATGCTTCAAGTAGAGTAAAGGTGTACTCACCCACCGTGCTACTTGAGAAGCTAATCGTAAAGACAGGAACTTCTGGGTTGGCTCCGTCTTTCACAAAGCCGATGTACGCTCCAGTAGTGTTTGGATCAGCTTTAAGCTCAACGACCAACCCATTCGATTTAAGTGTGTCGTTCGGGTTGAATTGAGCAGGATCGATACGGAAACTCGTCACATTATCGCTTTGATTAGTAAACTGAATAGTCTCGGTTTGACTCACAGGCACGGTGCTTGCTGCCGAGCCATCGGCAAGATTAGATTCTGATAGCGTAACGGTTGGAATAGTATTGATGATTGGAATATCACCATCAGTGATCGTCAAAGTCACGGTGGATGTCACCGGATCTTTATCAAAGTCACTTGACGTCACTACGATTGTTTTAACGATGTCTTCGTTGTTTGTATGGTTTAAATCACGATTCGGCTCAAAGCGTATCTCACCTTCAAGGGTAACGAACAGCTTGCCCTCAGGAACTGGAATCAGTTGCTCTCCCGTTATGCCCTGATTCAAGGTGTAAACGGTATTGTCATACGTGATTTGGGTAATGGTCGCGCCATCAGCACTCTGCTCGGGCATTACATCAATGGTGGCAGTCGTTACCGTACCATCAGCAAGATTTGGTTCAGTAATACTCAGCGTTTGATTTAGCATGCCTTGAACGTCATCGCTGACCGTCACTTTCAATGGCGACATTAATGAGTCATCACCATCACGATCTACCGCATAAACGGGGAGTTCAAATATCAGGTCATTCTTCGCTTGTCCATCAGCATGCTCTAATGCTTCAAGCAGAGTAAAGGTGTACTCACCCACAGTGCTAGTAGAGAAACTAATCGTAAAGACGGGAACCTCTGGGTTGGCTCCATCTTTCACAAAGCCAATGTACGCACCAGTCGTGTTTGGATCCGCTTTGAGCTCAACGACCAATCCATTCGATTTGAGTGTGTCGTTGGTATTAAACAGGCTTGGCTCAATGCGGAAGCTAGTCACATTGTCGCTTTGATTGATAAAGGTGATCGTCTCTGTTTGACTCACAGGCGCGGTGCTTGCTGCCGAACCATCGGCAAGGTTAGATTCCGATAGCGTGACGCTTGGGATGGTATTAATCGTTGGAATATCACCATCGGTGATGGTCAACTTCACGGTAGATGTCACTGGGTCTTTATCAAAGTCACTTGACGTCACCACGATGGTCTTAACGATGTCTTCGCTGCTTGTGTGGTTTAAATCGCGATTGGGTTCAAAACGCACTTCACCTTGAAGGGTGATGACTAACGTCCCTTCCGTAAAACCGAAGCGCTGCTCACCAGTATCTGTTTGAACCAATGTTCTAAGTTGTCCGTCATAAACGAACTGGGTAATCGTTGCCCCATCTGCACTTTGCACTGGCATCACATCAACCGTGCCTGTCGTGACAACACCAGCAGCCAAATCAGCCACCGTTGGCTCAGTAATGGTCAACGCTTGGTTTTGCATGCCTTGCACATCATCGCTGACCGTCACTTTCAATGGCGACATCAATGAATCATCACCATCACGATCGACCGCAAGTACAGGAAGCTCAAAGCTCAGATCGTTCTTTGCTTGGCCATCAGCATGATCTAATGCTTCAAGTAGAGTAAAGGTGTACTCACCCACCGTGCTGGTAGAAAAGCTAATAGTAAAGACGGGAACCTCTGGGTTGGCTCCATCTTTCACAAAGCCAATGTACTGGTTGCTGTTTTGTGGATCGACACGTAACTCGACGGCTAACCCGCCCGATTTAAGCGCGTCGTTGGTGTTGAATTGAGCAGGATCGATACGGAACTTGACTACATCATCACTTTGATTGGTAAACGAGATCGTCTCGGTTTGACTCACAGGCGCGTTGCTTGCTGCCGAGCCATCTGTAAGGTTAGATTCTGATAGCGTGACGCTTGGAATAGTATTGATGATTGGAATATCACCATCGGTGATGGTCAAAGTAACGGTGGATGTCACCGGATCTTTATCAAAGTCACTTGACGTCACCACTATCGTCTTAACGATATCTTCGCTGCTTGTGTGGTTTAAATCGCGATTGGGCTCAAAGCGTATTTCACCTTCAAGGGTAACAAACAGTTTTCCCTCAGGCACAGTGATAAGCTGCTCTCCCGTTAAGCCCTGATTCAAGGTGTAAACGGTATTATCATACGTGATCTGGGTAATGGTCGCGCCATCAGCACTCTGATCAGGCATCACATCAATGGTGGCAGTCGTCACCTTACCAGCAGCCAAATCCGCAACCGTCGGTTCAACAATATTGAGCACACCATCTTTCATGATTTGCACATCATCACCGATGGTCATTGTAAGCGGGGAAATTTGCGAGCTATCGCCATCAGTGTCCACGGCGTAAACAGGCAGTTCAAAACTTAGCTCGTTATTTGCAAGGCCATCTTCATGATCTAACGCTTCAAGCAGCGTGAAGGTGTATTCCCCTAATGTACTTGTAGAAAAGCTAATCGTGAATACTGGGACATCAGGGTTTACCCCATCGTTAACAAAACCTATGTAAGTACCTGAGTTCTGGGGGTCTTCCTTGAGTTCAACGACAAGCCCATTCGATTTGAGCGTATCATTAGTATTGAACAAGTTTGGATCAATTCGAAAACTCGCGACATCATCACTACCGGCTGTAAACGTAATCGTTTCAGTGGCGCTAACCGCATTTCCGCTTGGCGAAGATCCATCACCAAGATTCGTTTCAGATAATGTCACTGGTGTAACTAGGTTAATTACCGGATCTTGGCCATCAGTAATACTAAGATCAAGCGTTGAGAAGCTCTCGTCGCCATCTGCATCTTCAGCTAAAAAGGCAAATTGTTTTACTATGGTTTCGCTGCTTGAGTGGTTGATATCACGAGCGACTTCAAAACTAAAATCACCATTGAGTGAAATCGTTGCAACCCCTTCTGTAAATGGGAAAGTTTGTGCCGCATCTGGGAGTAGATTTTGGTCTAACTTGTATTCGACCCCATCGTAAGACAATGATTGGATTGTCGAACCATCCGCACCCTCAAAGTTGAATAGATTATAAGAAACAACAGTATCACCCGCCAAAGTCGGTTCATCGACGGAAACGACATTATCGATGAGTTCGACCACATCATCTTTTACACTGATTAAGATCTCAGCAGCTTCTGGTGTGTTTGACCCACCAGACAGTGCAGAGCGGTCACCATCCGCGTCAACCGCGTAAATGGGCAATACAAAGGTTAGCAACTCACCTTCAGCACCTTGGTGTGAAAGCGATTCGTACAGAGTAAATTCATAATTCCCCAATGATGGACTATCGACTTTAACGTCAAAGACCGTAATTCGAGATCCATTGACCTCGACATAACCTTCATACGTTCTCACGCCATTGGTTTGACTAACTAACTCTAATTGAACGGCAGCACCATTAGAAACCAAGGCTCCCGTTGTATTAAATTCAGTCGGTTCAAGTTCGTAATGGTCAATAATGTCACTTTCAAAAACACTTGCTGTGATACTGCCAATACCACCTACTGGGGTTGTTCCTTCTTGTGAGCCGCCAACAATGCCTGACTCATCAACATCGATGCCATCAACATTAATAATGAACGGGATATCACCATCAGAGATATCAACCTTAATCGTATTCGTTACGACATCCTGGTCAAAATCGGTAACCGTAATCGGTAGAGAGAATGAAAGCGTGTCGGAGCTCACTTCTTCTATCGGTTTAAACTGTTGGAAATTATATGTGCCATCGGTATCGAGGGAGATTGTGAGAACAACCTCACCTCTCCCTTGAATAGACAGAGTGATCGTTGTTCCATCATCAGACAGTCTTGCAACCGTGTTTTGGTTATCACTGAGCAACCCATCAAACTCTTCTAACGCACTGGCATCAAAGACAGCGGATTGAAGTTTATCACTTCCAATATTAGAAAAAGTGCCTTCAATAGGTGCACTACTCGTTTCTACATTATTGATATTCACGCTTTCAGCAGACGGATTCACCCCGTCAAATAAAGTAACCAGCGCATTAATTGGTGATGCTATTGGGTTTCCTGCGGAGTCTTCACCTTGAATATCAAAAGCAAAGTTAATTTGATCGCCAGTATAAGAGACCTGCCCACCACCGATAGACGGAACATGATCAATAGATTGAGAAATCGTGGTGGTTAATGAGATATCGATATTATTGCCAACACTAGTAGCATCAATATCGATACGTAATACTTCGTCAGTACCTTGAACACCAACAATGGAATTCGTTACCGAGTCGTAAGTAAACGTGACAACTTGGCCGCTTGATGTAATGTCGTTATTAAGCTCACTTAGGAGTGAAGCAAGGGAGAGTGTGTCTGGGACAAAAGAATCTGGGTCTAGAGCTAAACTGCCCGCAATAATCGTTTCTGTGGTCGTAATAGATTGGGGGTAGGTATTGCCAGAAATAGAACCTTCAGTGACTGATTCGCTGATCGATTGACCACCAGCTGAACGGGTGATCGTTCTAAATTCCTCTCGAGTTTCCTCTACCTCTTCTTTCGCAAGCCCTGATGTCTCAAAGAATGTCGAGGGCTGAGTTTGAATATTATTGTATTCAATCGTAACAAAGCCAGCATTTGCAGAGCCTAGCCCTTCACCAGCAGCCGTTGCTTCCAAAATTTCAGTAGGATCGGCGCCGCCTAAAATAGCTTCTTGGATTGCCGCAATATCATCGTCAGTAAAGGCTCCGTCGTCAGATTGCTCTAAATCGAAGTTGACCTCTCCGGCGATTGGGGCATCTGCCCAAGACAATTCTTGGTCAATACATCCAACACAATTATCGCCAACCAGAACCTCACCATTTGGAGCACCCAATACAAGTTCTGCATTATTTGCGGTAATGACTATCTCATTTTCACGGATGATATCGCCAACTAGAACTTTTTTTGGGTTGCCGTCAGGTGTTACTACAACCACATCCCCACTTACTGCTTCAACAACCGCAGCTTGGCGCGAAACCTCAATATCCATATATCCCCCGTTATCACAAGCACTCTTATCTAGAGCTGTACAAATTATTTTTGTTAATCATTACAGGCTTTAATCAAATTCATACTTACCCCTCATCAATGGCCAATCTTTTGTTGTGCCTCTTCGAGTTGAAAAGAGATAAGTATTTAACCTGTTTTTTTATAGTTTACTTACTGTTAAGCCTAGTCTTCCCCATAAAAAATGCCATGTCTGTGCTAAGAGACTCCTTTTCACAAATTCACTTATTCTCTATGGATTTCTAAAACACAAATTAAACGTTAGTAGTGCATTGATTTATATGCAAATAAACTCACAGCGATGTTACATCTCTTTAATCCTATAAAGATATACAGGAATAAAGTAGATAAATCATGAGCGAATATAAGACATTGCTTGAGGCAAACGATGTGATAGCAATAAAGCAGAGAGTAGTCCCAAACTTGAGACAATGTTCAGCACAAAGCGGATGAAAAACCATTTATTAAGCGTATATTTCGCCAATTTCATATATGCCCATCAACATATTAAGGTGCTATGGAGGAACAATAGTCATGACTTATCATTCGATATACACATATCAAAAGGAATACGTTTTAGGACAAAACAATAGATACAAAAAAGCCGCCCGAGTTTAACTCGGGCGGCTTTTAGAAGATCATGTACCGCAATATGGTGTTTATCCGTAAAACGAGATTGTCACGTTCAACATGGCTCGCTAACTATTTTATTTTGTTAAGCGATTTGCCGTCCAAACATAAAGCAGCTCAAGTGCGATAGTTGCGCCAGCTAGAGCCGTAATTTCGCTTTGGTCATACGCTGGAGACACTTCTACTACATCCATACCAACCATGTTGATACCTTGTAAGCCACGGATGATTTTGAGCACTTTATCTGAATTCAAACCACCACACACTGGTGTCCCAGTACCCGGAGCAAACGCAGGGTCCAGACAGTCAATATCAAACGTTAGGTAAACTGGCTTATCACCAACAATGCCTTTCACTTGAGCAATGATCTCATCCACGCTCATGTCATTCGCTTGCATCGCATTAATAACATTAAAGCCGTGACCTTCCTGCTTATACTCTGTACGAATACCTATTTGCACAGAATGCTCAGGCGAGATTAGCCCTTCGTTTGGTGCATGATAGAACATGGTGCCGTGATCGTAACGACTGCCCTGACTGTAAGTATCAGTGTGCGCGTCAAAATGAATCAGAGCCATCTCACCGTACTTCTTGCCGTATGCTCTTAGCAAAGGCAGTGTAATGAAGTGATCGCCACCTAAACCTAACAGTGTTTTACCACTGTTTAGAATCGCATCAGCGGCTGCTTCTAAACGCTGAGTTAAGTCTTCAGCATCACCGCAATCAAACACAAGATCGCCAGCATCAATCACCGAGGTGTGTTCAAATACATTGAAGTCCCAAGGGAATTTTTTGCCTTCCCACGCCAAGTTTACCGACGCACGACGAATCGCATCAGGCCCCATACGAGCACCCGGGCGGCCTGATGTCGCCATATCTAACGGCGCGCCCAACACAACCACGTCAGCGTCGTTATCGATTGGGTTCTGCACCAGTGGACGACGCATAAACGTCATCGCATTGGAATACAGCGAGTAATCTGGTTTGGTAAATAGATCGTTCATTAAAAATCCTCAAGATAGGTGTAACCCATCAAGCCTTGCTCTAACTCTTCAAGTACGCTTTGCTGCTCTTGTGCTGGTACTTTCGCCGTGACCAAATCTTTGTAGTTCTGACGAATCAGATCTGTATCGATGTGAACATAACGCATCATGTCTTCAACCGTATCGCCTTCGTTGATGTAGTCGATATTCGCTTGACCACTTTCATCAACATTCACCACTACACTGTGGGTATCACCAAATAGGTTATGCATATCACCCAAGATCTCTTGGTATGCGCCTACTAAGAAAAAGCCCATCAGGTATGGTTCATCTGGGTTCCATGCAGGAACTGGCAGCGTTGTTTCAATACCTTGGCCATCAACATACTGGTCAATCGTACCGTCAGAATCACATGTGATATCCAGAACTACAGCGCGTCGCTCATCCGCATTGTCTAAACCACTTAGAGGCAATACAGGGAACACCTGATCGATACCCCAAGCATCTGGCAACGATTGGAACAACGAGAAGTTAACAAAGAACTTGTCGGCTAAACGCTCGCTCAACTCATCCAAAATAGGACGGTGGTAACGGTTCTTAGTACTCATACGAGAGCTAAGTTCGTAGTTAATACGCAAAGACATCTGCTCTGCCCAAGCACGGTGCTGAAGATTCAGCATACCTGTGGCAAATTGGTTGTGTGCTTCTGCGATATCGCTCTGCGTGTCGTTGTAGATCTCGATCAACGCTCGGTCATCATTACCCGCATCTAGCTCTAAGAAGTTCTTCCACATGTTATTAAGCAACATTGGTGCGTCAGCTTCTGGAGCCGCCATATCTTCCGGAGAATAGCTTTCTGTACCGATCACGTTAGTAACAAGCACAGCGTGATGCGCAGTCAACGAACGACCAGATTCAGAAATGATCACAGGTTGTGGCTGATTGTAGAGCTTACAAATATCCCCTACTGTCATCACTATGTTACGAGCGTACTCAAGCAAGCCGTAGTTCATTGAGTTGGAAGATTGGCTACGTGTGCCGTCGTAATCGACCGCCAAACCGCCACCAACATCTAAGAACTTCAGTTGAGCGCCAATATCACGCAGTTCACAGTAGAAACGAGCCGCTTCACTCACACCATTGCGCACATCACGAATATTGGCCATTTGTGAACCAAGATGGAAATGCACGAGCTCTAGAACATCCAACTGGTCTTCAGCTTTCAAACGTTCGATAACAGTAAGCACTTGTGATGCAGACAAGCCAAATTTCGACTTCTCGCCACCACTTGCTTGCCATTTACCTGCACCTGGAGAGGCAAGACGAATGCGTAAACCTAAACGAGGTTTCACGCCAAGCGCTTTTGCTTCAGAAAGAACAAGATCAAGCTCAGACAGTTTCTCTAGAACGATAAATACTTTGTGCCCTAACTTCTCGCCAATCAGCGCAAGACGGATGTATTCTCTGTCTTTGTAACCGTTACACACGATCACCGAGCTCGCTTTTTGAGCCAGCGCCAATACAGCCAATAGCTCAGGTTTGCTGCCCGCCTCTAGGCCTAGCTGCTTTTGCTCTAATTGAGCTTGGCTCGCTAAGATCTCATCAACCACTTCTTTTTGTTGGTTAACTTTAATCGGATAAACAAGTAGGTAACGATTGTCGTACTGATATTCGTCGATCGCTTGGTTAAATGCGTTACAGATATTGTGCACACGTTGATGCACTATTTGAGGAAAACGCACAAGAGCAGGTAAACCAATATTTCTTTGCTCTAACTGTTTTACGATCTTACTTAGGGGAACTTGATGATCCGTTTCGCTCGGTGAAACATACACCTCACCGTTGTCATCAATTCCATAAAAACCTTGGCTCCAGTGCTTTACATTATACTCTGCACGGATGCGTTCCAAATTAACCGAATTTTCCAATTCTAGAGACCTCACACTATAGGGCCATCGACAGAAGATACCTCATTGGAATAGCGAGGTATAACCCAACAAAAAACGTTCGAAAACGATTTGTTGGCTGCATTAACCGATATTATTAAGAGTGAGTCCAACCATTGATATTTGTGGTTACGATTACGTTTTTTTATCGTCGACCCGACTTAAAGTGACAGGTAAGGTATTACAAGGTTTTAGGCCAAAAAACAGGCTGAAGCGCATTAGATTTAAAGCACTTTCTAACAAAGAATCAGGTGAATAAAATACCAAAGACACATAAAATTCTTAGCTAATCTGGTCAAGTTAAGTCAGGGTTGTGACAAATATGCGCACTTCCCAATCTGAACTCTCGCTATCACAAACACAACTTGTATCCCGTGATTCGATACCTATAAACACTTCGTTCTTCCAACTAAAACTCGCTCACTTCAATGTTGTAGCCGCTCAATTATTGAACTTTTCTCGTGCATATCTTGTATTCGATTCGATCTTCTTGTAAATTCAACTGACCGACCAATCGGTCAGCTTTCGAATTTAGGGGATACTATGAGCCATAATCTAGACCTTGAACCAAACACGTCGAGCATCAACGACATGGATCAAATGTTCAACCGACAAAAAGATCACTACCGCAATAATGTTAATCCAACGCTTGAGCAGAGAAGAAAAAACCTCTCAGAATTAAAAGCGTTGCTAATGCGCTACCAAGGGCAATTGATTGATGCGGTGTCTGAAGATTATGGCCATCGTGCAAAACACGACAGCTTGATTGCTGATATCACCCCTTCTCTTCACCAGATCAATTACAGCCTGAAGAACCTTAAGAAATGGTTGAAGCCATCTCGCAGAAAAGCAGGCTTAATGCTGACACCCGCGAAGATCACCGTTCATTATCAACCAGTGGGTGTTGTCGGTATCATTGTTCCTTGGAACTTCCCGGTGATGCTCTCTTTAGGGCCCCTCATCACGGCGCTGGCGGCAGGTAATACTGCAATGCTCAAGATGTCTGAGTTCACTCCAGCGACCAACCGAGTTTTAAAAGCGATGTTGGCTGAAGGATTTAACGAAGATCAGGTTGCGATTATCGAAGGCGAAGCAGATGTTTCTGCTAAATTTAGTCAGCTCCCGTTTGACCATATTCTATTTACTGGCTCGACTGTTGTGGGTAAGCACGTAATGAGAGCGGCAGCCGATAACTTAACGCCTGTAACCTTGGAATTGGGCGGCAAGTCTCCAACGATTATTGCACCTGACTTTGATGTTGCTGACGCCGTTGAACGCATCCTGTTTGCAAAAAGCTTAAACGCTGGCCAGATTTGTGTGGCGCCCGATTACATCTTATTGCCACGAGAAAAAGTCGATGCGTTCATCACAGCTTATAAGCAATACTTCAAAAAGCTGTATAAAGCAGGCATTGAGAGCAAAGACTTAACTTCAGTGATCGATATGCGTCAATACAATCGTTTGAAGGGGGTGATTACAGATGCTCAATCTAAAGGCGCAGTTGTTCACACCGTCACCGAACAAGCGCAAGACGATGTAAACCACAGAATGACGCCACACCTCCTAACCGAAGTGAACGACGACATGGTCGCAATGCAAGAAGAGTTGTTTGGCCCTATTCTGCCTATCGTGCCTTATGATTCTATTGAAGAAGCGATCAACTACATCACAACAAGAGAACGTCCGCTTGCTCTGTATCTGATGAGTCATGATAGACAGACCCAAGAACAGTTCTTATCGAATACGCATTCTGGCGGTGTTTGTATTAACGACTCGCTAGTGCATGTGGCGGCAGAAGATGCGCCGTTCGGTGGCATTGGTCCTTCGGGCATGGGACACTACCACGGCATTGAAGGCTTTAAGACCTTTAGCCATGCCAAAACCGTTCTAAATAGAGGAAAAATTAACTTCACCAAGTTAATGCACCCTCCTTACAACAACCCAATTAAAAAGATTCTGTTCAAAGTGCTCAATAGATGATTACGAAAAGGAAAAAAATCCTAGATGCTGCACTCCTGCTCTTCTCTCAGCAAGGGCTAGAGGGTACATCTACCGGACAAATAGCGAAAACAGCAGGCGTCGCAAAAGCGACACTGTTTCATCACTTTGAGAACAAATCTCTACTGATTGATGAACTGTTTCGTGAACTGAAAATAGAGCTATTTTCTACCCTTGACCAGCACACAGAAATCGCTGAACAAGATCGCTACCAAGCCTTTAAGTTCATGTGGATCACAGGGCTTGAGTGGGCGTTAGAAAATCCAGTTGCGATGAAGTTTTTCACCAATGTTCATTTCGACCCAACGACTCAAACTCGAGAAGTCATCGTCTCAAAGATGTTCGCATCGTTAGACGAGATCATTTTGAAAGGACAGGAAACTGGTGAGCTGACGGTGTTAGACATCAACCTTGTTAGGCACTTCATCCACAGCCACTTTTTGATTTGTGCAAACTGGTTGACTGAGCAGAATGAGTTACCACCAGAGCATTCAGCCAAGTACATCAGCGATAGCTTTGACATGTGCTGGCGTGCCGTCGGTGGGCAAAACCTGTAATTTCCACATTCGTTGAAGCCCTTGCTTTCAAAGAACACTCTAAAGCGCCTCATGGCTATATCTATATATAGGCATGAGGCGCTTTAATTATTTGGATACATTTTAATCACATCACCATATTGACTTTAAGCAGTCTCTTTCAGTAACATCCCACCATCATTTCAAAAGAGAATAACGCCATAATGAAGTACTAACATCCTGACATCCGATTTATTTTTATAAAAATCATTTGGACACTCGGGGTTAGTGGGCGTTACTTCGTCATCTATTTTCGCGACAAATCAAGTTCTTAAAGATCCGTCTTTTGACAACATGTATCTTGCAGAACTGTACCTCAAAGACAGAAATTATCTCAGCGCAGCTTTCTATCTTTGATTGGTCATCTACCTAAGTAACGTCTTGGCGATCTATTCTTAGACTCCCATGTTGGTGTCTATGTAGAAAAGCGCCTCACCCCTTTTACTCGTTTACACGTAAAGGGAGGTATTTTTATGCCTACTATATTAGCCAACAATCTCTCATTCCAACTCGATACTGGTGAGTGGTTATTCAAAGACATCACCTTTAATCTGAACACGCGCCTTACAGGTCTAGTTGGAAGAAATGGAGCTGGGAAGTCACTACTGCTTTCGTTACTGGTCGGGCAAACACAACCCACATCAGGCAGTGTTTCCAGACAAGGCTCGATCGGCTTTTACTCCCAGTTGCCTTCAAAGCTATTGGATAGCACAACCAGCATTGCTGACTTCTTGGGGATCACCGAAAAGTTAGACGCATTACATGCCATAGAACAAGGCAGCTGCGAACTTCAGCACTTCAATATCGTTGGCGAGGATTGGGATTTACAAGCGAACACAAAGCAACTTTTAGCTACATTGAAAATAACCAGCGGGTTGACCACGCCTTGCCATACATTGAGCGGTGGGCAACTCGCCCTTTTACAGCTTCATCGGTTATTTGCATCAAACCACAACATACTGATTCTCGACGAACCTTCAAACCATCTGGATAGCGACGGACGTAATTGGTTACTAGAACAGTGCCAGTTGTTTGAAGGCAAAGTGCTTGTCGTCAGTCACGATCGAAGTTTGTTGAGACACATGGAAGGGATCTATCATCTCAACAGTTTGGGATTACGTTTCTACAAAGGAAACTACGATGATTACTTCACGCAAATGTCGAGTCAAAGTGAAGCACTGGACAAGCAGATAACGCATCATCAATCGGAAAAGAAACGACTCGAGCGCCAAGCTCAGATTAACAAGGAAAAAGCTCAACAACGTGAGGCTCAAGGTAACCGACTCCGAAAATCAGGTAGCCAACCCAAGATATTATTGGATGCCATGAAAGATAAAGCAGGGCGAACCCAAGGCGCATCGGCAACAAGCCACAAGAACTTAAAGGATCAAAACCAACATAAGCTTCAATCTCTTA
The DNA here is from genome assembly GCF_041439075.1 of Vibrio sp. FF145. Classification (NCBI taxonomy): domain Bacteria; kingdom Pseudomonadati; phylum Pseudomonadota; class Gammaproteobacteria; order Vibrionales; family Vibrionaceae; genus Vibrio; species Vibrio sp. FF145. The sequence continues at coordinate 26,320 of NZ_JBGONH010000049.1, read as the reverse complement.
AAGAACAGCAAGAGCAACTGAAGCCGCAAGCGTTGTACCTACAACAAGCGAATAGTTCTAAAAAACACTCACTATTAACCGTTGAAGAGTGTCGCCTGAGTTTTGGTTCTGGTGCTCCTATTAGCTTCTCTCTATCACAAGGGGAACGATGTTATCTAACTGGGGCTAATGGGTGCGGAAAATCGACACTGTTAAAAGCCATTCACGGCCAACGCTCGAACTATATTGGATCCATTAAGCGCTTAGGGGCGACGGTATACTTGGATCAACACTTTGGCCTGTTGGACACCAACGACACCATGTTCGATAGTTTGATGACACACAGCTTTGGGTTAACAGAAAGTGACGCTCGAACCTTGTTGGCAGGGATTGGGTTCAGGCGAGACTCTGTATACCGAAAAGTGGCTCATTTAAGTGGTGGTGAAAAAATGAAACTGGCGATGTTGATCGTTAGCCATAAGCAGGATGCCCCACTTCTTTTGCTTGATGAGCCAGACAATCACTTGGACATAGACTCAAAGCAAATATTGGCTTCGGCTCTGCGTGAATACCAAGGTGCGTTCATCTTGGTCAGTCATGATAGCGATTTTGTTGAGGAGGTCGGCGTCAGCCAAAACCATATACAACTTTAACCTTCGTAAATTCGTTCACTTAGCTTAGTTAAGCGAGCATCGTTCCGGTGCTCGCCTTTCTTGATTGAGACAAGTAAACTACGCGCCTCGAACATCTATTCATAAGGCTAAGGTTTGCATACTCTAGAACAATTAAAATCAGGGCAACTAAACGGTATTAAGCGCTTACAACTGTCAGAAGGTCTCACCGAATTTCCACTAGAGATCTTAGAGCTCGCTGATTCTCTTGAGATCCTAGACCTTTCAGGCAATCAGCTGTCAGATCTACCAGAAGAGTTATCACAGCTGACTAACCTGCGTATTATCTTCGCGTCGAATAACCTGTTCACGCACCTGCCTGATGTTCTGGGGTTACTTCCTAAGCTTGAAATGGTTGGCTTCAAAACCAACCAAATCAAAACCGTTAGCGAGCAGTCTCTACCGATTCAACTACGTTGGTTAATCCTGACCGACAATGAGATCGAGGTTCTGCCTAGCTCGCTAGGTGAAAGACCACGACTACAGAAACTGGCATTAGCAGGCAACAAGATTCGCGTTTTGCCAGAAAGCATGGAAAACCTATCAAACCTTGAACTGGTTCGTCTGTCTGCAAACCAACTGACTGAATTCCCAGAGTTCCTTATCAAGCTACCAAAACTGGCTTGGTTAGCGTTTGCGGGTAACCCATTTTGCAAACATCCAAGTAGCTTAGATAGCGTGCCTGCCGTAAGCTCGCAATGCTACTCACTCAATCAAGTGCTGGGCCAAGGTGCGTCTGGTGTAATTTCTCATGCTAACTGGTTAAACGGTGACTTTGATTTCCCACAAGAAGTGGCGGTTAAAGTATTTAAAGGCGAAGTGACCAGTGACGGTTACCCACATGATGAACTTGAAGCATGTCTTCAAGCAGGCCAACATAGCAACCTAGTGAAGTCTATCGCACAAGTTGATGAAGAGAACTACCTAGCATTGGTGATGGAGCTTATCCCGAGCAACTACTACAACCTAGGTTTGCCCCCTACTCTTGAAAGCTGCACTCGCGATACGTTCAACGAAGGCTTCGAGCTTTCAATTGCTAAGATCAATAGTATTACAGAGCAGATGATTGATGTGTTTGAACACCTTCATGCCAGCAAAGTTTGTCATGGTGATCTATACGCACACAACACTTTGGTTAACGAGCAAGGTCAGATGATCTTTGGTGACTTCGGAGCAGCAACTATCTACGGTTATCTGACTGAAGAGCAGCAACAAGGCATTCGACAAATCGAAGCGCGTGCACTGAAGTACTTTATTGAAGACCTATTGACGGTATGTACAAAGCAAGACCAAGACAGCAAGCTTTATACTCGATTGGCGAACTTCGAAGCTTAATGGCTTAACTTAATAGCGCGTTGATTAGAAGTACTCAGTCGAATTGAAAACAACAAAGCCAACATCACTGTTGGCTTTTTATTTGCTCATAAAACGAATCAGCGTTTAGCTTTCAACTTGAACAAGCTTCAAGTACGAATGTAGCTCACCGTTCTTATACTCAACCGCAGAATGGATATTAAGGTCTTTACACGCGACAACATCAAACTGGTAACGATTGTCACCTTTATTGATTTCGACTTGCAGCAGCCCGCTTTTAAGCAACCAATGACCTTGGGTTTCAAATCGGTCAAACAAACGATATTCCGTTAGACTACCATCAGAATGAAAGTGAACCTCGGTAATGTACCCTGCTGGGCAACTTTTTACCCAAGTCCGCCCTAAGACATCTTCTTCAACAAAGTTTCTTTTGCTCTCGCACCACTTTAAATAATCGGCACTCTCGCTCAGTTCACTATCAAGGTCATTCTTAGACAGTAACGTTTGCTCTTGCTGTTCACGACAATAAAGCTGAAGCAGTGTCTGCTGGTTATTACTCATTAATCGCCACCCCTAGCTAGTCAATCTAATCCAATCAGGCTTAAGCTACCAACTCATAAGAGACAACATACAGTTCAGAGATCCCTGGGTAGATATCTTGAATCACATCCTTGAGGACATCTAGCGTCATGTTCTCTTGCTGAGCATGGAATTCACCTAAGTCATCAAACAAGATTGGTTCTACGCTAATGATCTTAAGATTACAGAATACACGTCCCTGCTCTAGCGTTGATACTTCTACAACACTGCCCGGCTGGTAATCGCGCTCAGATTCATCGCGAATAGTAATCGTCTTCTTGCCAGAAAGGATGTCAGTTTCAAAACGTTCGAAGAACGTCATAGTAGTCGGTGCGGTCATTTATCTCGGTCGCTTAACATTTAAAGGTTAGGTAAATGTTTATATACCAGAATGCTTGTTCAAGCGAATAAAAATTAGATGCGAGAGAATGCGGCAAAGCCAAATAGCAGGCAATAAAAAAGGAGAACCGAAGTTCTCCTTTTATTAAACCTTTAAGCTAACTCTAAATTATAGAGATGCTTTCGCTTTTTCAACTAGAACAGCAAATGCTGCTTTGTCGAATACTGCGATGTCAGCAAGAATCTTACGGTCGATCTCGATAGATGCTTTCTTAAGGCCATTGATGAAACGGCTGTAAGATAGACCATTTTGACGAGATGCCGCGTTGATACGTGCAATCCAAAGTTGACGGAATTGACGTTTCTTGTTGCGACGGTCACGGTAAGCGTATTGACCAGCTTTGGTAACTGCTTGGAAAGCTACGCGGTAAACACGTGAACGTGCTCCGTAGTAACCTTTAGCTTGTTTTAGAACTTTCTTATGACGTGCACGAGCTTGTACACCACGTTTTACGCGAGGCATTATGCTTCTCCTAAACTAAACGAATTTATAAACTAAAAAGAATTAAGCGTATGGCATCATACGTAGAACTTGAGCAACTTCACATTTAGGAAGGATCGAGTTCGGACGTAGCTGACGCTTGTTCTTAGTAGTACGCTTAGTCAGGATGTGACGTTTACCAGCGTGCTTAAACTTAATACCACCAGCAGTTTTCTGGAAACGCTTAGCAGCACCTTTGTTGGTTTTCATCTTAGGCATGATGAATAACTCCGCATTGTTGAGTTGTTAATAACATAGTAATTAGGGCGAATAAAACCCCGCAACCTGAGGCTGCAGGGTTTAATTACTTGCAAAGCCGTTAATTACTTCTTTTTAGGGGCCAACACCATGATCATCTGGCGACCTTCAATTCTCGTTGGGAAAGATTCGACAACTGCAAATTCTTCAGTATCTACTTTCAAACGATTAAGAACGTCAACACCGATTTCTTGGTGAGCCATTTCGCGGCCACGGAAGCGAATTGTTACCTTCACTTTGTTGCCGTCTTCAAGGAAACCAGTCAGGTTGCGTAGTTTTACCTGATAGTCTCCAATATCAGTTCCAGGTCGGAATTTAATTTCCTTGATCTGAACCTGCTTTTGCTTTTTCTTCTGCTCTTTCGCAGCTTTGCTCTTCTCGAAGAGGAACTTACCGTAGTCCATCACACGACAAACTGGCGGCTCGGCGTTAGGGCTGATCTCTACAAGATCCATACCAGCTTCATTTGCAGCTTCCATCGCTTCAGCGATTGTTACTACACCAACAGCTTCGCCGTCTGCGCCAGTTAGACGCACTTCACGAACGCCACGAATGTCACCGTTTAAACGGTGCTGGTTTTGTTTGGCCGGTTGTTGGCCACGTCTTCCGCCTTTAATAGCTATTCCTCCAGATTGAGCTTACGGCTTGAAACCTCGGCTTGGATGTATGAAATAAAGTCATCCACTTTAAATTTGCCAAGGTCCTTACCTTTACGTGTACGTACTGCAATTTCGCCGGCTTCCATTTCTTGGTCACCACACACAAGCATGAACGGTACACGTTTCAAAGTATGTTCGCGGATTTTAAAGCCAATCTTCTCATTTCTCAAGTCTGCTTTGACTCTAAATCCACTTTTTTGCAGTTTTTCCGCAATTTCTTGTACATATTCAGACTGTTTGTCTGTAATGCCCATAACAATTGCTTGTTCTGGCGCCAACCACGTTGGGAAGAAGCCAGCGTATTCTTCAATAAGAATACCGATGAAGCGTTCTAGTGAACCTAAAATCGCGCGGTGAATCATAACTGGCGTGTGACGCTCGTTATCTTCACCTACGTAAGTTGCACCTAAACGTTCTGGTAATGCAAAATCGAGCTGCACTGTACCACATTGCCATGCGCGGTCCAAACAATCATGCAAAGTAAATTCAATCTTAGGTCCGTAGAACGCACCCTCGCCTTCTTGAATCTCGTATGCAATCTCCATCGCCTCAAGCGCTTGCTTAAGATCGGCCTCTGCACGGTCCCACATTTCGTCTGAACCTACACGCTGTTCTGGACGAGTAGATAGCTTAACAACAATGTTTTCGAAACCGAAAGTTGTGTAAGTATCGTAAACCATTTCAATACAAGCTTTAACTTCTTGCTGAACTTGGTCTTCAGTACAGAATACGTGAGCATCATCTTGAGTGAAGCCACGAACACGCATAATACCGTGAAGTGCGCCAGACGGTTCGTTACGGTGACATGAGCCAAACTCAGCCATACGTAGCGGTAGATCACGGTAAGATTTCAAACCTTGGTTAAAGATTTGAACGTGACCAGGACAGTTCATTGGCTTGATCGCGTATTCACGGTTCTCTGAAGAAGTCGTGAACATCGCTTCAGCGTACTTATCCCAGTGACCAGAACGTTCCCAAAGAACACGGTCCATCATTAATGGGCCTTTTACTTCTTGGTAATCGTACTCAGTCAGCTTCTGACGAATAAATACTTCTAGCTCACGGAAGATAGTCCAACCGTTGTGATGCCAGAACACCATGCCTGGTGCTTCTTGCTGCATGTGGAATAGATCTAAGTGCTTACCGATTTTACGGTGATCACGCTTAGCCGCTTCTTCTAGACGCACTAGGTGAGCCTTAAGCGCTTTCTTGTCGTGGAATGCAGTGCCGTAGATACGTTGAAGCATCTTGTTGTCACTGTTACCACGCCAGTAAGCACCCGCTACGTTCAGTAGCGTGAAGTGTTGGCAGAAGCCCATATGTGGAACGTGTGGACCACGACACATATCGATGTATTCTTCATGATGGTACAGGCCTGGACGATCGTCTTTAGAAACGTTCTCATCCAAGATTTCGATTTTGTAAGTCTCGCCGCGAGCTTCGAATGCGTCACGCGCTTCCTGCCAGCTAACTTTCTTCTTAACAACCTGGTACTTGGTCTTCGCTAGCTCTTTCATACGCTTTTCAATCTTTTCTAGATCTTCTTGCGTTAGAGAGTGCTCAAGGTCGATATCGTAGTAGAAACCGTTATCGATGGTAGGACCGATCGCCATTTTCGCTTCTGGAAAAAGCTGCTTAATCGCGTGACCTAAAAGGTGAGCACAAGAGTGACGAACGATCTCAAGGCCATCAACTTCATCTTTAGCTGTGATGATTTCTAGGCTTGCATCGTTTTCGATAAGATCACAAGCATCAACACGCTCGCCGTCTACACGACCAGCAATGGTTGCTTTCGCAAGACCAGGACCGATTGATAGGGCAACATCTAGAGTTGATACAGGGTTGTCAAATTGACGCTGACTACCGTCAGGAAGAGTAATAATTGGCATTATTTGTCCTTTACAGTGGTGTTGCACACCAAGCAACACATGAAAATGTTTAATATATGTTTTTCAACCAACAAATATGTTGATCGGAGATATATGCATAATAAAGATACCCACATAGAAGCAAATACAGATGCCCCATTTGTGAGTAGCCGAACATTGTAACGAAATTATATGAAATGACAATGTTAGTCCCACAGCGCCACAAAAACTACATAACTTAAATGTCTCTTCTATATAGGACCTTCTAACACCCTAAGCTAACGTTCAATGATTGGTTCTTTGTCTTTATTTACAAACAAAAAAGCCGAACGGATAAGTTCGGCTTTAGAAATCGTACTGTCTTGTCTCTATTAATAGAAAGAGCATCTACTAACAGAGAGAGCAACTACGCACTCATGATTCTTGATACAACGTTGCGAATGTCTGAATCGGCCGCGTTAGCTGGCAAGCTGAATGAGATGTATTGGTCGCCACGAAAGCTCATTGAGCGGTCGATTTCTGCTAGGCAGTGAACCATTGAACCTTCAACGATGAATGACAGCTCGATCTCTTTGTTATTCATAAAGCCGCCGCTGCGAAATTCAATCTCTTGGTAACAGCCAGAGCGAGAAGTAAAGCTGTTGCCTTTCAAGAAGCCCTTCTCTACATCTGCTTTCACCATTGCCATACCCGATGCTTCCACGCCTTGGATGATTTTAGCAACTGTTGGCAGTGGGTGTACGGAGATAAAGTCACGGTCTTTAGGGTCAATCGCGAAGCCTATATCTAGGTTGGTTTCAACCCACACATGGCATTGGTTCGTTTGTGCGTTCAACGCGGTGACTGGCGTTTCATCATGTAACTTAAGTCGGAATGGAACCAGTTTGGTTTCGCCCGGTTGGATAACGAAAGGCTCTACGGCTTGAATACGACCCAGTGAAAAGGTTTCGTAGCTGGTACTGTCTTCCGTTTCTACTTTTACTTCTGTGTTGAGAACCAAGTTAATCAAGTCGATTTGTTGTTCAACGTCGCCACCAACAATGTGAACATTGCCAGACAACTCTCCACCTTGGAAAACTTCAATATTATCTAAGACAGTATCAACCTTTGCTGCACCGATGCCCAACGAGGCCTTTAATTTCTTAAACATATTATTTCCCTTTCTAATTATCTGATTTACGAATAGTTATTGCGTGACAATTTGCGACACTTGCCTCACAGAATCAAGCAATTTGCCCCATCTATGTTGAATAAGGTCACATTGCCCGAGGAAATGTTGAAATCGTGAAAAATTCCGTTACTCTATTTGTATAGTCAAATAAGGTTTCATTATGTCGAAAGCGCCGCTCTACCTTCAGATAAAACAGTTCATAGACGAGAATATCACCAGTGGTCACTGGCCAGTGGGTTACCAGATAACCACAGAGCTAGAACTCACTGAACAGTTCAAAGTGAGTCGAATGACAGTGAATAAGGCCATTCGAGATCTGGTGTCTGAAGGTAAGCTCATCAGGAAACCAAGGCTGGGTACTTTTGTTTGTGAACCAGACGAAAAAGCACAATCTCCCCTGCTTGATATCAACAATATCGCGCAAGAGATCAAAGACCGAGGCCAAACGTATGCTAGTCAAGTTATCAAGCACGATAGTATCAAGGCTGATGAAAGCACCGCCACACGGTTAGGTGTAATGATCAATGCCGAAGTATTCTATAGTGAAATCATCCACTTTGCGGACAACGCGCCGATTCAATTGGAAGCGCGTTGGGTGAACTCTCAAGCCGCCCCAAAATACCTAGAGCAAGACTTTTCAACCTCTACGCCCAACGAATACCTTTCAAAAAACTGCCCGTTGAGTGCTATAGAGCATACGGTTGAAGCCATTATTCCTGACTCTCAAATCAGAACGTCACTAAAACTTTCTGAATCAGAGCCTTGCCTACTTTTGAATAGAAGAACGTGGAGTAAAGAACGCCTAATCAGCTTTGCATTGCTCTACCATCCTGGCTCTAAGTACAAATTAAGCTCCAAGATACTTCTAGATTAAAGAACATCATCCTGATCGCCGATCACATTTTTGCAACATCAACTTGATTCGGGTCAGCGTTTAGCCTATTTATTTGTATATACATTTAATGTTTAGCAAAGATCTAGGTGATTATGAATTTGATCCTCAAAAACGCACGAGTGGTCTCCATGAGCTCGGGAGCCGATGGCTATCAGCCCTCTTCCCCTCAAGATATCGTTATCGAAAGCGGTAAAATCGTGTCCATCTCTTGTTCAAACCAAGGCGTACTTGCTTCTGAGTTAGAACAAGTAAGTGTTGATGGTTCTTTGGATTACATCACCTATGATTGCAAAAACAAGTTAGTCACCCCTGGGTTGATTGATTGCCACACTCACCTCGTATTTGCGGGTAATCGTGCCAATGAATTTGAGCAGCGTTTGAATGGTGTGTCTTACACCGACATCGCCAAGCAAGGCGGCGGCATTCTAGCGACAGTCACTGCAACACGCGCAGCGAAAGAGTCTGAACTGGTTGAAATGGCGTTACCGAGACTCGATGGTCTACTAAGAAGTGGCGTAACCAGCATCGAAGTAAAATCTGGCTATGGTTTAACGCTTGATGATGAACTCAAGATGTTACGCGCTGCTAAAGCGTTAGAAAATCATCGCCGAATTAAGATCACCACCACTCTCCTTGCAGCGCATGCTGTGCCACCTGAATACAAAGAACAACCGGACAGCTACATCGATCTGGTTTGCCAAGAGATCATTCCTAAAGCTGCAGAGCAAGGGCTCGCCGATGCGGTTGACGTGTTCTGCGAGTCTATCGGCTTCAACCTAGAACAGACCGAACGCGTCTTTGCAGCTGCCAAAGCACATGGGCTCGCGATTAAAGGCCACACTGAACAACTTTCAAATATGGGCGGCAGTGCGCTCGCAGCTAAATACGGTGCACTCTCTGTCGACCATGTTGAATACCTTGATGAAACCGGAGTAAAAGCACTGGCGAAATCAGGGACAGTAGCCACCTTGCTACCCGGAGCTTTCTATTTCTTGAAAGAGACTCAACAACCGCCCGTTGCCCTACTTCGTGAACACAACATTCCAATGGCGATCGCGACCGACCTAAATCCCGGCACCTCACCCTTTGCAGATTTAACGCTGATGATGAACATGAGCTGCACCCTGTTTGGCACGACGCCTGAAGAAGCATTGCGTGGTGTAACTTGTAACGCCGCAGCTGCCATTGGCGACTCACAAACCAAAGGCAAAGTCGAAGTCGGCTATGCCGCTGATTTGGCTATCTGGAATATCGACCACCCTGCCGATCTAAGTTATCAAGTCGGTGTTCCTCATCTGCATAAACGCATTGTTAATGGCGAGGTGTGTCATGACTCAATCTAAATCCAACGGTAACCAAGAGAACGCAACAACCGTGCATAACTTTGTGTGGACCGGACGTAATGATCTTGAAGATGGCGCACTCGGTACTCGCGTTCATCACATTACCAAGCAAGTGCAAAGTAGTGAGTTAAGTGACAAGCTGACTGACGGTGATATCGCCTTGGTAGGCTTTGCCAGCGACGCCGGTGTTGCAAGAAATAAAGGACGCGTGGGCGCGAAACAAGCACCTAACTTGATACGCCAAGCTCTGGCGAATATGGCTTGGCATAGTGACGCACACATCGCCGATCTCGGTGATATCGAATGCAATGATGGTCAGCTCGAAGTCAGTCAAAAACAGTGTGCTTCTGTGATTGCCAATGCTTTATCAACTAACAAAGTGATTACCCTTGGCGGTGGTCACGAAGTGGCTTGGGCTTCTTTCCAAGGTCTCGCTGAGCATCTAAATAAAATTCAATCAGAACACAATCCTAAGATCGGCATCGTTAACTTTGATGCTCACTTTGATCTTCGTGAATTTGAAAGCGAAATCACCGATGTTAAACCGAGCTCAGGCACGCCTTTTAACCAGATCAGCGATTACTGCCACACACATCAATGGCCGTTTCATTACGCTTGTCTTGGCGTTAGCGCAGCCAGCAATACCAAAGCACTGTTCAACAAAGCCGACCAACTGGGTGTTTGGTATGAACACGACCGCAACATGACCCAAGTTAACCAAGTCGCTCAACTGGTTAAGTTGCAAAAATTCATCGCTGAGTGTGATTACCTCTATCTCACTATCGACCTTGACGTATTCCCAGCGGCGACTGCGCCGGGCGTAAGTGCACCAGCGGCAAGAGGCGTGAGCTATGAAGCACTCGCTCCTTTTCTAGAACAGATTTTCCAACACAGTGAAAAACTCATTATCGCGGACATTGCGGAATACAACCCAGACTACGACATCGATGGCCAAACGGCGCGGTTGGCGGCACGTTTGTGTTGGGATATAGCCAGTGCAATGGCCGGTGAATAATCCAGCTATACCGATAACTACAACTACAACTACAACTACAACTACAACTACAACTACAACTACAACTACAACGATATAACGTGAAACAGAAGGAATTCCAAAATGACGGAACACCACAACAGTGACCCTCGTCTCGACACGACTCGCGAAATTCGCGCACCTCACGGCACCACTTTGCGCGCTAAATCTTGGTTAACAGAAGCACCACTGCGTATGCTGATGAACAACCTAGACCCTGATGTGGCAGAACATCCACATGCACTGGTTGTGTATGGCGGTATCGGTCGCGCTGCACGTGATTGGAAATGTTATGACAAGATTGTTGAAGTATTAGAGCGTTTAGAAGACGACCAAACGTTGCTTGTTCAATCAGGTAAACCTGTGGGCGTGTTCCCGACTCATAAAAACGCGCCTCGCGTACTGATCGCTAACTCGAACCTTGTTCCACACTGGGCGAACTGGGAGCACTTCAACGAGCTCGATAAAGAAGGCTTGATGATGTACGGCCAAATGACAGCAGGTAGCTGGATTTACATTGGCTCACAAGGCATCGTTCAAGGCACTTATGAAACGTTTGTCGCTATCGCGAAGAAGCACTTTCAAGGAGAAGCAAACGGCAAGTGGGTTCTAACGGGTGGTCTTGGCGGTATGGGCGGTGCTCAACCTCTAGCTGCAACAATGGCTGGCTTCTCAATGATTGCGGTTGAATGTGATGAATCACGAATCGACTACCGCTTGCGCACTGGCTATGTCGACAAAAAAGCCACCAGCATCGATGAAGCGATGGCAATGATTAAAGAATCAGACACGCCAATCTCTGTTGGCCTACTCGGTAACGCTGCAGACGTATTCCCAGAACTAGTTGAACGCAATATCACACCTGATGTAGTGACCGATCAAACCTCTGCCCACGATCCACTGAACGGCTACTTGCCTCAAGGTTGGACGATGGAGAAAGCAGCACAAGAACGAACCATTAATGAAGCTAAAGTAGTGAAAGCCGCTAAGCAGTCCATGGCCATTCAAGTACAAGCTATGCTAGATCTTCAGTACCGTGGCGCTGCGACCGTAGATTACGGCAACAACATTCGCCAAATGGCACTTGAAGAAGGTGTGGAAAACGCATTTGATTTCCCAGGTTTCGTTCCTGCTTATATTCGTCCTTTATTTTGTGAAGGCATCGGTCCGTTCCGTTGGGCTGCCCTATCTGGTGACCCAGAAGACATCTACAAAACAGACCAAAAAGTAAAAGAACTGATTCCAGACAACCCACATCTACACAACTGGCTAGACATGGCGCGTGAGCGTATCCAGTTCCAAGGTTTGCCAGCTCGTATTTGTTGGGTCGGTTTGAAAGATCGCGAACGTTTAGGCCAAGCATTCAATGAAATGGTTAAAAGTGGCGAACTAAAAGCACCAGTTGTTATCGGTCGTGACCACCTAGATTCAGGCTCAGTAGCGAGCCCGAACCGCGAAACAGAAGGCATGATGGATGGATCTGATGCCATATCAGATTGGCCACTATTGAACGCTCTGTTAAATACTGCAGGCGGCGCAACATGGGTTTCCCTGCACCATGGCGGTGGCGTTGGCATGGGCTTCTCACAACACTCAGGAATGGTGATTTGTTGTGACGGCAGTGAAGATGCATCACAGCGCATTGCTCGTGTACTTCACAACGACCCAGCAACAGGCGTTATGCGTCATGCTGATGCGGGTTACGATATTGCCAAGCAGTGTGCTAAAGAGCAGAAGCTTGATTTACCTATGCTAAACGAAGAACTTCGTCGCCTTTAATTTCTGGAGAAAACATGTTGAATTTATTACTTAAACCAGGACTTCTTGGCTTACCTGAACTGCGTAAGATTAGCCGCAGCCCTGTAAATTTATCACTCGACCCCGCAGCGATTCCTGATATTGAAGCGAGCATGCACGTTGTCGAGCAAGTGATTGCTGAAGATCGTACTGTGTATGGCATCAATACGGGTTTTGGCTTATTAGCGAATACCAAAATCGCCCCAGAAGATTTAGAAGTACTACAGAAAAGTATCGTGCTTTCTCACGCAGCAGGCATCGGCAAGTTCATGTCTGATGAAACTGTGCGTTTGATGATGGTGCTAAAGATTAACAGTTTGTCTCGTGGCTACTCGGGTATCCGACTCAAGGTCATCAATGCTCTTATCGATCTAGTTAACGCACAGGTTTATCCGTGTGTTCCACAAAAAGGATCTGTGGGTGCTTCAGGAGATCTTGCTCCCCTCGCCCACATGAGTACGGTACTGCTAGGTGAAGGCCAAGCACGCCACAACGGCAAGATCATCACTGGCTTAGAAGCAATGCAGATCGCAGGCTTGGAGCCTATAACGCTAGCACCTAAAGAAGGTCTGGCGCTGTTAAACGGCACACAAGCATCGACAGCCTTTGCACTAGAAGGTCTGTTCGCAGCTGAAGACTTATTCGCGTCTGCAACCGTGTGTGGTGCAATGTCTGTAGAAGCCGCGCTAGGTAGCCGTCGTCCGTTTGATCCGCGTATTCATCGCGTTCGTGGTCATCGTGGCCAAATGGATGCAGCACTTGCTTACCGCCATATGCTTGATCAAAAGAGCGAGATTGGTGAATCACATACTTGTTGTGAAAAGGTTCAAGATCCTTACTCACTGCGTTGTCAGCCTCAAGTGATGGGTGCTTGTTTACAGCAGATTCGTAACTCAGCAGAGACCTTAACGATTGAAGCAAATGCCGTATCCGACAACCCGCTTGTTTTCGCTGACGATGGCGACATCATTTCAGGTGGTAACTTCCACGCAGAGCCCGTCGCAATGGCAGCCGACAACCTGGCACTAGCAATCGCTGAGATAGGTAGCTTGTCAGAACGAAGAATGGCACTGCTAATCGATAGCGCGCTAAGCAAACTTCCACCTTTCTTAGTCGATAACGGCGGCGTGAACTCGGGCTTTATGATTGCTCAAGTAACGTCTGCAGCACTCGCTAGTGAGAACAAAACCTTGGCTCATCCGGCGTCAATAGACAGCCTACCTACTTCTGCAAACCAAGAAGACCACGTATCAATGGCCACCTTTGCCGCTCGTAGGCTTAGATACATGGCTGAAAACACCCGTGGCATCTTGGCTGTTGAATACTTAGCAGCAGCACAAGGGCTCGACTTCCGAGCGCCAAACCTGTCATCTCCTCGCGTTGAAGAAGCCAAGCAAATTTTGCGTGAGAAAGTGAGCTTCTACGATAAAGACCGATATTTTGCACCGGATATTGAACAAGCTAACCTGTTGCTCAAGTTATCCGTTCATAACCACTTAATGCCAGAAGGTACGCTGTCAAGTTTTTAATACTTTCCGTATACTGGGCTGTACTCTCGTTACAGCCCACTTATCCATAAAAATGAACACACTTATTGATAGGAATGATACTATCCGAAAAATCATCACTCACTGTCGGAAAGTTCATTACCAATGATAACAAAAAAATCCCCAATCCTGCTTACAACAGCCCTTATCAGCACCTTATTCTTAGCCGGCTGTGGATCTGACTCAAGCAATAAAGCACCCGCAAAACCTACGACTCCAACGACTCCAACACTAACGAAAGTCGCGACCTATACCAGCATTAAAAACTGTTCAACTGCTGCTGAAGTGCCAAACTGTGCTTTTGAAAAAGGTATTTACATTCTGCCGATTGGTCCAAACATTACTCAAGTTCAGCAAGATGCCGTAAAACTGCAAGTCGAAAATTTGCTTAAATGGGCTCATGATGATGTGAGAAAGCAGTTTAGCAAAAAAACAATCGTCCTTGGGATAACTGAAAAGCCACCCGAAGACAACACAGTTCATGGAAAATTTGTTTTAGCGTTAGCAGATAACATGAACGGTAGTAGCCCTAATCTAAATGGGATAGAACTTATTTATACTAACCTTTCTGGGGCAGATGAAACAAAAAGCACCACGACATACCAAAAGCTGCTGCAAGTTTTCGATTACTATGTTGATGGTGACAACAATACAGCCGTTGGTGCTGAATTGGCCAAAAGCTACGATGGTTTCAAAACTCTCATCAATAAGAAAATAGGAACAGGTACACAAGCTTTAGGTTATCTAAAATACGATGAATGTAACTACGGCAACGGGCAGTTAGGTGCAGATCGTATTGATGGTACTCCAAGCAAATGTCTCTCAAGTAATGGTACAAGTATTAATGACGATGGTGATGACATTTCGAATGGCAAATTAGACTCAGTCCATACTGTCAAAAAGAACCTCAACCCAGGCGCATTTTTAGGATTGGTTTACGAATACAAAGTGAACCCTGCTAACGGTAAGTTCCCGAATGAGCTGAAAGACGCAAACCAGCCAAAAGGCTTTACTGCGGTCGGTAAAATCGCAAGCGGTGAAACAACAACCGCTAATTACCCATTTAACTATGCGAACCTTGCTTTTACACCAATGAGTGATTATTTAGATAAGTGGTTCTTCCCTAATAAAAAATAAGCTTATATAAATAAAGGTCTAGATTTTCTAGACCTTTATTATTTTTCTCACCAGCCCGCCTTCTCATCAATCTCCCTCCTTTTCGGCCCTCGTAAACTGGATAGACCATTAAAACCAAGTTAGTTAGCTATAATCCCCGCCAGATTTGATGACTAATAGCGATACTATGTTTCTGACACCTTACTTTTCTACTGAAGACAATCAATTTCAATTCACTCGTGAACAGGCTAGCCACTTTGCTAAAAAAGTAGCTGCTGACTTCAACCCAATTCACGATGAAGACAACAAACGCTTCTGCGTGCCTGGCGATCTTTTGTTTGCAGTACTTCTGCAAAAAGAAGGCATCAGCCAAAAAATGCGTTTTGATTTTTCAGGTATGGTAGGTAACGGTATTGCGCTAAGCGTTGACAACAAGTGTGAGAAAGAAAGCTCACTGGTTGACGAGAAAGGCAAAGAGTACCTACACATGTCTTGTGAAGGTGAAAAGAGCCACGATCAAGCATTCATCGAACACGTAGTAACAAACTACGTTAAGTTCTCAGGCATGAACTTCCCACACATCATGGTTCCTCTTATGGAAGAACAACAAATGATGATCAACTGCCAACGTCCTCTTGTGATTTACGAGAGCATGGAAGTTGAATTTACTCGCCTAGACCTATCTCACCCAGAAGTTGAATACTCTGGTGCGACTTTTGATGTTGAAGGCAAGCGTGGCATCGTGACACTGAACTTTGATTTCAAAGAAGACGGTGAAGTAGTCGGTAAAGGCGTAAAGCGCATGGTAGCAAGTGGTCTTAAGCCATACGACCAAGCTTCTGTAGACGACCTAGTAAACCGCTTCAACGAACGTAAAGATATGTTTCTAGCTCAGTTCGCAGCTGCCGCTTAATCAGCACTCTTATTTACATCACTTGATGTAAATAACTAGAGACAAGATCAATAAAGCCCAGCTTGGTATCACAAGCTGGGCTTTTTCATTTCGATGACTAATGACATCAAGTCACTCAAGCCTGTATTCAAGTCAGAACTAAATCCAGCGCCTAACCTTTTGTTTGTAATCAACATATTCCGCACCGAACAATTGCTCTAGAGCGCGTTCTTCTGGCTTAATTTGGAACTGATTCATGTAGATTACGAATACAAAACTGAGTAAGACACTGAACAGGTTTTGGAAGAAGTAGCCAAAACAAAACAGTAGGATAAATAGCCCTAGATACATTGGGTTTCGCGTGTAGCCAAAGATTCCACTATCCACAACTGCAGAAGCGGTGTCGACTTTGATCGGATTAACGGTGGTTTTCTGTTTGCGAAACTCCCATATGCCTGATATTCCAATAACACCACTCAAGACAATCCCGATACCGAGCACAACCATTCGATAAGGCAGTGCCAATGTTCCTTGGCTCAACTGCTGAGCGCAGAAGTATGATGCTACGAATACAATAATGAACAGTGCAACGGGTGGTACTTTTAATTCTAGAAATTTCATACTTTTCCTTATTAACATTCCTTTGTTAGTTTAGAAAAAAGCCCAGCAATTGCTGGGCTAAATGTATTAAAGAATTTTTGCTAGCGCTTGTAATGGGTGAGCAAGCTTCTCACCTTCAAAACGCTTCACTTGGCTACGGCAAGAATAACCCGTCACCAAACAACGATCTTTTGGTAAGTCCTGCATTTGAGGCTTCCAGCTTAAACCGTATATATCTTTCGACATTTGTAGCTTATCGACTTCATGCCCGAAGGTACCCGCCATGCCGCAACAGCCGACAGGAACGCTGGTTAACGCAGCACCAAAGTGTTTAAAGATAGCGCCCCATTCTTTTTCAGCGTTCGGCATTTTGGTTTTCTCAGTACAGTGAGCAAACAAGTACCACATATCTTCACTTGCTGAGCGTGCTTCGAACTCACCTAACGATGGCATTAACCATTCATGCACGGTAAGCACATCAAAGTCGCCACGCTTGTCACCTAAGATCTCAACGTATTCATCGCGGTAACAAAGCACAAGAGCAGGATCAACACCCACCAAAGGAATACCGATATCAGCAACCATCGACAAGAAATCCGATGTTGATTTCGCTTCACGTGCAAAACGATTTAAGAAGCCTTTAATGTGCAGAGCTTTACCATTTGGCTTAAACGGCAGCAACACCGGAGTTTTACCAAGTTTTTGAGCCAGAGTGACGAAGTCTTCAATCACCTCCGCATCATAGAAGCTAGTGAACGGGTCTTGAACGATCAGCACATGCTGTTTCTTCTCTTCAGAAGACAAGCCTTCTAAGTACTGTAAGTCGAAGAGTTGCAGCTCTTTGCTCGCCAGACGATTTTTAAGTGTAGGTACCGACATCAAAGGAGCATCAACATAACCGACCGTCTTAGCCGTTGCCGTTTGCATCCACTTTTGACCCAATGCAGCGTTCACTACTTTTGGCGCTTTCGCCATCAGCGGCAGCATGGTTTCAATGTTAGCGACTAAATAGTCTTTTGCTGGGCGCTGGTAACGCGAATAGTAGATGTTTAAGAATCGAGAACGGAAACTTGGTACATCAACTTTAATAGGACACTGGCTCGCACACGCTTTACACGCCAAACAACCGTTCATCGCTTCATGAACTTCATGTGAGAAATCGTACTCATGACGTTTGTTCATCGTGTTACGAATACGTTCCACCATGGTTTTAATCGGAGTATTGTCCTTCAGCGCTTCTTGCTCTAAATCGAGAATATCGACGCCTTGTTCCGTTAACTGACGCAACCATTCACGAACCAAGCCTGCACGGCCCTTTGGTGAATGACGACGGTCAGCCGTGACTTTCATCGAAGGACACATTGGCGAACTCGTATCGTAGTTGAAACACAAGCCGTTACCATTACATTCCATCGCTTGCTTGAAGCTATCACGGACTTGTACGTCGATCTGACGATCGTAGAAACCACGCTTGGTATCAGTGACTTTCACCAACTCAGCATCGCTTTCTAACGGCGTACAGATCTTGCCTGGGTTCATCTTGTTATGCGGGTCAAATGCCGCTTTAACTCGTCTTAATTCGGTAAACAGCTCTTCACCGAAGAAGTCAGGACCATACTCAGAACGGAAGCCTTTACCGTGTTCACCCCACATCAAGCCGCCGTATTTAGCCACCAGCTTAACCACTTCATCAGAGACTTCATGCATCAATGCTTCTTGCATCGGATCGCACAAATCTAAAGCAGGACGAACGTGCAGTACGCCCGCATCCACGTGACCAAACATGCCGTAGTTCAACTCTTTTGAATCGAGTAATACTCTAAATTCAGAGATGAAGTCGGCCAAGTTTTCTGGTGGTACACAGGTATCTTCAGCAAAAGCGACTGGCTTAGCTCGGCCTTTCGCCGCACCTAATAGACCTACCGCTTTCTTACGCATGTTGTAGATTCGGCCAATGCTCGCCAAATCACTGCACACTTGGAAGCCAATCACACCGGCTTCTTCAGTTTCTACCATGCTTTCAAGCTGTGCGGTCAGCGCTTGAACTTGTTGTTCAACTTCCGCTTCATCTTGGCCTGCAAACTCAACCATGTTGATGCCAAGCATCTCTTTATTTGGAACATCCATCAGCAAATCGCTCACGGTGTGCCAAACAATGTCTTGTTTCGCTAGGTTCAATACTCTTGAGTCAACGGTTTCAACAGACAGCGCTTTCGCTTCTACCATGAACGGCGCATTACGCAGTGCAGAATCGAACGTATTGTATTTCACGTTAACCAACGTTCGTGCTTTTGGAATCGGCGTGAGGTTCAGCTTTGCTTCAGTGATGAATGCTAATGAACCTTCTGCACCACATAGAACACGAGTCAGGTCAAAGCTATCGTCTTCTTCGTTGATTGCGTTCTTTAAATCGTAACCAGTTAAGAAGCGGTTCAATGGTGGGAATTTATTAAGAATTTGAGCGCGCTTATCTCGACAAACGGCCTCAGTTACTGCAAGTGCATGATGAGCAAATTCACCCTCAACAGGTAAGCCGTGTGATAAATCGGATTCGAGACATGAACCATCTGCGAAGACGGCTTGCAGCGACAACACATGGTCAGACGTTTTACCGTACTTCAATGACCCTTGGCCCGAAGCATCGGTATTGATCATTCCACCTAAGGTTGCTCGGTTACTGGTAGAAAGGTCTGGAGAGAAAAAGTAACCATACGGACGCACAGCATCGTTCAATTGGTCTTTAACGATACCTGACTGAACTCTTACCCAGCCTTCTTGCTCGTTAATCTCAAGAACCTTGTTCATATAACGAGACAGGTCAACCACGACGCCTTTTGTTAAAGACTGTCCGTTGGTACCGGTACCACCGCCACGAGGGGAAAAGGTCACGCGTTCGTAAGCAGATTTTGCACCCACTTTACCGATCAACACAACATCTTGAGTTGTTTTAGGGAGAATAACTGCCTGCGGCAATTGCTGATAGACACTGTTATCAGTCGCCACAGCCAAACGGCTAGAATATTGAGATTCAATGTCGCCAGTAAAGCCCGCTGTTTTTAGTTCATCTAAAAAGCGTACGACAACTGGATCGACATCAGCATTGAGTTGAAGTCTTGGTAACATTTGCTTCCTGCCCCTACTTCGCTGATCCTATCAGCATTGGGTTATCTGAGATTTTTAATATTTTTCTTTGAATTTCGTCACTTTACTACTATTAAGATCATATAAAAAGGTGATCAAATAAGAATCTCGGAGCAAGAATGGAGAAATAGTCACTTTCGTCTTAATTCAGTAGTAAGATAGTAGATAACTTTTTTACGACATCTCCATGAGCAAATAACAATGAAAAAAAGCAAAACAGTCACAACTGAAGATATTCTTCTTAAGCTATGCCAATCAGTCTCAAACGTACTTACTTCAGCGACGGCTTCACAGGTGTCCTACTCAGCCATGGTTCAAAAGATCAACAAGACAAGTCTTAAGCCAGATTTTGGTTGTTTCGTCTTGTTCGACGGCGGGTTTTCAGGTCTTGTTGTTATCAATTTTACGTCGAAAGCAGCGCTAGAGATCTACACAAATTACATGCGTAATATGGGCATGCCTGAAGACGAACTCGCTGTACTTCATACTTCAGACGAAGTAGGTGATGTATTAGGTGAGTTGATGAACCAGTTGGTTGGCGACTTTACCAACAAAATCCGTAAAGAACTCCAAACTAACATCACACAAAACCAACCGAAAATGCTGGCACTGAACAAGCAAGTGAACCTTTCTGTTGATACTAACTTAGATCGCCCGCAAGCTCGTCGTGTTACTTTCTCTACTGCCGACAACAACATTTTCTACCTTGAGCTGGCAATGGACAAAACAGAATTCATCCAATTGGAAGAATTTGAAATCGCTGAAGACGAATGTCCAGACAGCATTCTTGAAGCGACTCAGAAAAAAATGCAAGAACCAAAGCAGCCAGAGCAAAGTTCAGGCAACGATTCTGCAGCTGATTTACTCGATGAACTTGGAATCTAGTTTGCGAAAGCTCTAGCACTTCCTAAAAATCGTGTCACTAACGCCATCAATCCTCTTGATGGCGTTTTGTTTTGTCCGGGAGTCGCCGCTTCCTTCCTATATCCTTATTTTCTATAATCGTTCACCACATTCCTACAAATGACTTTTGACTTTGCTGTTACTCGCCAAAACATGTAAAATGTTGGACTTTTAAAAATTTGCGGTAATGATTAAGTTGTCGATGGATAAGAAAAAAGCCCTAAAGAAAATTGCCAAGTGTCTTGAGCTTGGAAACTCTGCGAACGTCAATGAAGCTGCCAATGCGATAAAAATGGCGCATAACTTGATGCTGAAATATGGTCTCGAAAAGGACGATATTGAATTTATCAAGATGGGAAAAACTCAATCCAGTCACCTGTTACCTGCAAATATCAGCTCTACACTGCTGCGTGTTATTCGTGGTATTAACACCAAGTTTGGCGTAGAAGCCGTGTTACTGAATCACAAAGGCCTTAAGCGCGTTGAATTCATTGGTGAAGCCGATCGCGCTATCTTCGCGGCTTTTGCGTTCGATATTATTTATCGTGAACTGAATGAGCACACTGGCCAATTCAGAAACAGTTTTGCGGGCTCGGGAACAGGGACACTAGAAGTAACACGTCGCGTAAACTCTTACGTTTCGGGTTGGGTAGAAGGTGCACTTGAAAAACTGCCTGTTATCACCCCAGACGACGAGTCAAACAACAAGATCAATAACTACATTGATAAAGAGTTCCAAAACATCGACCGCGAAACGTTCAAACAACAACTCAGAGAAGCGATGAAAAACCTCACCGCAGACTATGAAGTTGGCTTGAAGAAAGGTCGAAAACTGTCTGTAAATCGACCAGTTGGCGGAACTCAAGTGGTTAAAAAGATAACTAAATCATAGAGCCACTTTACATTGCTTCAGCGTATTGATAAAAACCACCAATAGGACTTATTGTTGTCTTTCGTAATTCATGCGTTTGACAGAAGTACATGATGGAGAAATACGTTGAAAAAAATCACACTAGCCCTGGCACTCACTGTTGCTCTAACGGGCTGTCAAGCGACACAACGCCAAAACGCAACAACCGGCGAATCTGAGACTAATTCCGCAACTCAAGGCGCTTTAATTGGTGCAATCGCCGGCGCTGTTGCTGGTGCAGCTACGGGTGACGACTCTAAAGACCGTCGTAAGCGTGCACTCATCGGCGCAGCAGGTGGCGCCGCAGTTGGCGGTGGTATCGGTTACTACTTTGACCAGCAAGAAGCTGCACTTCGTGAAGAACTCATGAACTCAGGCGTTCAAGTAGAGCGTGTTGGTGAGAACCAACTTCTACTTCGCCTAGAGAACGGCATTGGCTTCGATTCTGGTTCTTACGCTTTAGAATCAAGCATCCACAAAACACTTCGCGGCGTTGCGCGCATCTTAGTTGAATACCCAGACACTAGCCTAGTGATCGAAGGTCACACTGACAGCACGGGCAGCGAGTCTTCTAACCAAGTTCTTTCTGAGCGTCGTGCTGAATCGGTTCGTGCATTCTTGATCTCTCAAGACGTTGCTGCAGGCCGTGCCATTGCTCGTGGTAACGGTGAACGTTACCCTCTATGTGACAACAACACCTCTCAAGGTCGCGCTTGTAACCGTCGCGTAGAAATTCAAATCTTGCCGCTTAAGTAGCACGATTAAAGCCCAGTTCGTCTTTATCTATTGAATTAACCTCTATATAGTTGCTTATCGTCGTGTTGCTTGTTCAAAGTCACACGACTAGCCATATTCATACTGATATACCGACTCTGGGCTTTTTAACGAGACTTATCTATTGTTTATCCTATCCAACTTTCTGTCATCATCACTTCTTAGAACTCTATTTTTCACCCTCATCTTTTCTACAATACAGTTCTCTACTGCACACATCGTTCATGCAGAAAGCAACGTTGCATTCTCGATAGAATCTCAACCTCAAGATCCAGTTTCTCAATACCAACTAGCTCAAGCTTATGAATCAGGTAATGATGTCCCTTTGAGCACCAACGATGCATTTTATTGGTACTCGCAATCCGCAGAAAACGGCAATGCAGATGCGCAATTTAGGCTGGGTGAATGGTACTTGGCAGGATCAGGTGTAGAGCAAAGCAACAAGCTAGCTTTAGAATGGTTTATTAAATCAGCCTTACAAGGTAACCAACGCGCGCCTATCGAAGTCGCAAAGCTCTACGAATCCTCACTTGAGGAAGAACTCCTAAAACCATTAGATGAAGCACAGCTATGGTATGAAGCGGCCTTAAAAAACAATCCAACAGCCGAAGATGGCTATAACCGTATTCTGGAAGCGCAATTCAACCAGCAACGTGCCAAGCAGATCTCTTCGATTGAGAAGCTCAATGACAACGTCATTGCTGAAAGCAGCACGAATCAGAGGCTATCTAATCCAGAGCGAGCAAGTAGCTCCCCTTCTTATCTGCCCTCTAGAGAGCAGGTAACACGTTCTAACCTAACGTATTCAGACTATCTAATTGGCACAGCCTTAGCCGTGTTGATTTCAATTGTCAGCATTATCATGACTCTGGTGATATCAAAAAGAAGACACGCTCTAAAATCGGGTGAATTGGGGCAACAAAAGCAGACACTTGAAGCACAGCTTAGCTCGAAGGACTTCACTATTAAGCAGCAGAAACGTCAGCTACACACGATGTTCCATGAGTTAAAAAAACAGAAAAATGACAACAGCCTGAACAATTTACAAGTAGCCTGCGCTCTATTTGGGTATACACCTAGCTCAATTCCGAATCAAAAAAGCATTAAAATTCGATATAAACAACTATCCAAAATCTACCACCCTGATGGTTACGGATGTGACGAAGAGATGAAACGTTTGAACAATTCGCTAAAAACCATCCTCAAGAGTGTTACAAAAACGTAAACAACCAAGCAAACTCGATTTCCAAAGTCGCAAAGATATCGATTTTATTAGTACTGCAATCGATCCCCCTCTCAAAAACAGGTAACAAACTATTAACTAATGAGTCTTACTTGTGTCATAATTTGCGCCGAAAATACACCTGACTTAAACAGGTGAGGAGAGAATATGTTCACAATAGAAGGCGTTTGTGATTGGTGCAAAAAGCCAAGCCTAGTTAAAAAGCACGACTACCTAGATGGTAAGTGTCATCATGCATGTAAAGAGTGCAATGATATGGCCACCATTGATGTTCGCCAGTTCAATATTGGTGAAATGGAAATGAGAGCAAAACTCTCCCAAGCGACATTGAGATAAGCAACACCGTTGAAATATAAGAAAGCGCCTAAGGCGCTTTTTTTGTATCTGAGATTTATCTTCTTATCTTCTTATCTTCTTATCTTCTTATCTTCTTATCTTCTTATCTTCTTATCTT
>NZ_JBGONH010000049.1:0-2193 GCF_041439075.1 Vibrio sp. FF145 | reverse complement strand
CTATACAGGTGTATACAGTACTTTTCTGTCAAACCCACTGTATACACCTGTATAAAGCTCACATTTCTTCAACTTATGAGACAAAACAACAAATTCATTCAAATTTAATTTTTACCATATTTTCAACAGCTTAAATAAAAATCACTTACCAAACCAAGCAAGATCGTCCAATAATCCCTCAAAAAACACTTGATCTTATAAGCAACAAAAACTACTGTATACACATACAGCATGTATATAAGGACAGCAAAATGATTCCAGCACACGTTAAAGCACAACACTCTAGCCCGCTAACTCACTGCGCATTTACATCCGTCTCTCGTGACACAAAAAGTTCAAACGAAGAAGCGTTGTTTGCCAAAATGGCGTTGCTGTCCAATCAACATCAGTGGTTACTGTTTACGGCTCAAACACCAAGACCATCGGCTAAACAGCTGCAGCAACATAATGTTTGCTGTGATCGTGTTATTCACATGAAAGCCTCTAATCAAATGACAGAAGTAGAAACCGTCGAGAAAGCCATTCGATCTAAGAATGCGAGCGCGATTGTTGCGAGTGCTTCGATTGATCAATTCAGTCAGCAATACCTAAGAACATTAGGAATGCGCTTTCAGTGCGAAGTCTTCTTTATTGATGCCAATTCAGAGCGTATTCACTAGACCACCTTACTTAATAACATTTTGGCTAGCAAACTTAAGTTAACTTGACAGCATGGCTCCAAAACACAGTCCAAATATACTGCCTTCCCCTGCCTACAATTCGCCAATTTTCTAGCGAATAGTTAGGCGGGGGTTTTTATTTGATCAATAGATTTAGCAATCGTTTGCTTTTTCTCTGGAAGCAAATAGTAGATTGGGTATAATGCCCGTCTAATCATGTGCACACCGCACTTCTCTGTATGACGTTTGATAAAAGATAGGAATGTCTAAATGAGCCTTGCTGATCAAGTTCTTGCCGTAAATGATGACCTACCAATCCGTACTGATAAACCTGTCCACAGTGGCAAGGTTCGTTCGGTCTACTGGTTAACTGAAGAAGATAGCCAACGACTAATTAAAGAGAAAGGCTACGATGTAGCACCAGATGCGCCTTTAGCAATAATGGTGATCAGTGACCGTATCTCGGCATTTGATTGTATCTGGCGTGGTGAAGGGAATCTAAAAGGTGTTCCAGGTAAGGGGGCCGCTCTGAATGCTATCTCTAACCACTGGTTCAAATTATTTAAAGACAACGGCCTCGCTGACAGTCATATTCTTGATATCCCTCATCCATTCGTATGGATTGTACAAAAAGCTCGCCCAGTCATGATCGAAGCGATTTGTCGTCAATACATCACAGGTTCAATGTGGCGTGCATACGCAAACGGCGAACGCGAATTCTGTGGTATCGAGATGCCAGAAGGCCTTGAGAAAGACAAGAAATTGCCTGAGCTACTGATCACGCCTTCTACAAAAGGGATTTTGAAAGGTATTCCTGGCGTTCCAGAAGCTGATGATGTAAACATCACGCGTAACAACATCGAAGATAACTTCGCAGCATTCAATTTTACTCAAGCAAGTGACATTGCGCATTACGAGAAACTTCTAAAAGAAGGCTTCAACGTAATTAGCCAAGCGCTAGCAAAAGTCGATCAAACCTTTGTCGATACGAAATTTGAATTTGGTTACGTCAATGATGCTCAAGGTAATGAAAAGCTTATCTACATGGATGAAGTCGGTACTCCAGATTCATCTCGCATTTGGGATACTCAGGAATACAATAACGGCAACATCGTTGAGAATTCAAAAGAAGATTTCCGCCAGTTCCTACTTAACTACTTCCCTGATGCTGATATTCTTTTGAACAAAGAGCGTATGCCAGAGCGTGAAGCGTTAGCTCGTGACAATGAACTTCCATTGGATTCATTGATGTCTCTGTCACGTACTTACCTTGATATCGCGGCGAAGATTACAGGTGCGGAAATCGTACTGAGTGAGAATCCTAAGCAAGAGATCATCGATGTATTGCGTGCCAACTACGGCCTAATCGATTAATAGCGGTTAGATATCACGTTCTGCCTAAGTACAAGAACGACTTAAATACAAAAAGGGCCTCAGTATTTAGGCCCTTTTTACATGTACGTTTTAATCTTATTTGAGCTAAGCTCTAAGCTCTAAGCTCTAAGCTCTAAGCTCTAAGCTCTAAGCTCTAAGC
>NZ_JBGONH010000048.1:0-40261 GCF_041439075.1 Vibrio sp. FF145 | reverse complement strand
AAGGCATGACAGAATCGGTTGGTACTTATCCCGTCATGTTCCCTCAGTAATGACAGCTCTGCTGTAGTGACCCGACTATCAGCTAACCCTGTTTAAAGTTCGTCAACTTGAGCAAACCTTAATAATCACTGGCTCGAATCACTGAGTTGATTTTTCATATTCGCCAGAAACGAAAAATGCCGCATCCATGCGACATTTTTCTTTTGGCGGCCAAACCAGTTTTGCTATATCCATTCTAGATTTCAATCCATTAGGAGATTATTCAGAATGTACTTATAAGACGCTGTTAATCTTGATTAGTTCCCTTTACGCGGCATTTTTTTTCGATTTATTTTCTAAGTCGAATGACGCTGCGATTAATTTCTTGGTGTAGTCATTTTTCGGTGCATTGAAAATCTCTTCTGCAGACCCTTCTTCCATCACTTCACCTTTCTGCATCACCAATACACGATCCGATAAGGCTTTGACTACCGAAAGGTCGTGGCTGATGAATAGGAAGCCGATATTGTGCTTGGCTTGAATGTCTTTTAGCAGGTCAATCACCGTCAGTTGTACAGAGCGATCGAGTGCTGAAGTCGGTTCATCCAATAGAATGAAAGATGGTTCAAGAATCAACGCGCGAGCAATCGCAATACGTTGTCTTTGTCCGCCCGAGAACTCATGTGGATAGCGGTTAATTGAATTGGGTTCTAAGCGAACTTCAATCAATGCTTTGCGAGCTCGTTCTAATCTTTCTTTCTTGGATAGATGAGGTTGATGTACCGTTAAACCTTCAGTGATGATTTCCCCAACGGTCATGCGTGGTGATAAAGAACCATAAGGGTCTTGGAATACCATCTGTACATCTTTCTTGAGCTTGTGACGTTCTTTATCGGTTAACAAACTCACATCTTGGCCTTTGTAAACAATACGTCCGGTACTTGGCAGTAAGCCGATCAGTGCACGTCCTAGCGTTGACTTACCTGAACCTGACTCACCAACTATACCTAACGTTTCACCTTGTTTTAGGGTCAATGAGATGCCTTTTACAGCTTCGAAATATTGACTCTTACTCTTAATGAAGTGGGATTTCACTAAGAATTGAACACGGATATCATCGGCACACAGTAGCTCTGGCGCCGATGCTTCTACAGGAACCTTAGCGCCTTTCGGAATTGAGTTGATCAGCATGCGTGTGTAATCGTGCTTAGGATTTTCGAATAGCTCTTGAGTGAGTCCTTCTTCGACCAATTCCCCTTTACACATCACGAGTACTCGATCGGCAAAGTGTTTCACTACACCAAGATCATGGGTAATGAACAAAATCGCCATGCCCATCTTGCTTTGAATTTCTTTGATAAGAGAAAGCACTTCAGCCTGAACCGTTACATCTAAAGCCGTAGTTGGTTCGTCTGCAATCAGAATGTCTGGTTCATTGATCAGAGCCATTGCGATCATGATGCGTTGCAACTGGCCGCCTGAAAACTCATGTGGGTATTTTTTGTATGCTTGTTCTGGCATTGGTAGATGCACAAGGTTGAAAAGCTCAAGCACACGCTGCTTCGCTTGAGATTTCGATACATTACGATGACACATAATGGCTTCCGCCACTTGAGTGCCCACGCGTAGATATGGGTTTAGAGATGTCATTGGTTCTTGAAAGATCATTCCGATCCTGTCACCACGAATTGACTGCATCTCTCGTTCAGTCTTTTTGAGTATCGACTGACCTTCAAATTCGATTTCCGATTGAGCATCAATGATGGCGTTATCAGGAAGCAAACGCATTAAAGCGTTGGAAGAGACAGATTTACCTGAACCCGATTCGCCAACAATGGCCAAGGTTTCACTAGAATTAAGAGTAAAGTTAATCTTTTTTACCGCATCAATGATTCCATCATTGGTTATGAATTTAACGGAGAGATTGTTAACTTTAAGAATGGCCCGGTCCGACATGATATATCCTTATCAATTTAAGACATTAGGTGAAGATTGAACTTCTGAAGTGGTTTTAAGTTGCCCAAAATGGTGATGAGCGCGTTGAATTTGTTCTAGCTCGAGCATCCAATGTGAGCTGCGCTGAGCACTGCAAAATGCGATCAGGTGATTGAGTAAATCTTCGCTCTGCTTTTCCAATAACCTAAAGGTACGTTGAATCAACTCTGTACCCTCAAGAGAGATAAATTGCATCAATGCATAAGATTGGTTCAAGGTATCGAAGGCTTGTTGCTGTTGCCCTAAACGATTGAGAATCTCTGATTGAGCGACACTGGCGTCTCTAAGACCTGAAATTAAGCAAGCAAACTGGCAGGGTTTGATGTCACTTTGGTATGCCGCGTTTTGGATGTGATGAGGAAGAGAGGTGAGAACATCGTTATAGAGGCGCTGTGCTTCGGGCCAATGACCTTGTTCCATTAACTGTTCAGCTTTTAGGTAGTGCATCCAGCAGCGTTCAATTTCCATGTCCACATCCTTAATTTTAAATATCCTAAAATGTTAATGATATTTATTATCAATTGCAAATTAAAATCATTCACGTGATAAGTTGGTGAATTAAATCTCTCGTTATTGCTAAAAACGGGGTAAATTGAGTGTTATTTGTTCAGTTGAACAGCTGTGCAGCGTAAGTCACTAAATTTATAGGTAATTACATCTACACTGATTTTATCTACACCCAAGTAATGAAGGACTAAGGAGGCGGCGATGGCGATGCAAAGACTCAATACAGAACAGCTGTATAAGGTAGCGGAACTCGATAAGCTACCATGTAAGTCGACCAAAGAACTGGCTCCAATTGACGAAATCGTCGGGCAAGAACGCGCACAAAAGGCCGTTGAGTTCGCGATGTCAATCAAGGAAAAGGGTTACAACATTTATGCGATAGGTCGAAACGGTCTTGGTAAACGCACCATGATCTTGCGCTACCTAAACCGACACCCTCAAGAAGTACAGGAGCTTTTTGATTGGTGCTATATCGCGAATTTTGAAGACATTCGTACACCTAAGGTGCTGAAATTACCTCGTGGTGTTGGCAGCAGTTTGAAGCAAGATATTGAAAAGCTGATGCGGAAGCTTCTTAAAGCAATGCCACTCGCATTCGATAACGAGATGTACTTTAACCGCGCTGACCGATTAAAAAATCAGTTGGCCGCTAAGCAACAAGCGGCGTTAGAAGCGATCAGTCAAGAAGCAAAAGATAAGGGCATCAACCTGACGATCACGACTCAGGGTGACTACCAATTTGTCGCGATGAATGGCGATGATCTTCATACCGAAGAGAGCTTCGACTTACTCACGTCAGAAGAGCAAGATCAATTCGATAAAACCATTGATGGATTGGAAGTCGGGCTGCGGACCATTTCTCGTGAACTGACCGAGCTTGAAGAGACGTACACAGAGAAAGTTCAAAAGTTGAATGATGATACGGCGCGAGATGTTATTACCCACTTCATCAAGCAACTGAAGCAAGATTACAGCCAATATCCAGACATTAAAAAGTACCTTACAGCACTGCGTAAAGACATTGTCGACAACGCAGATATTTTCTTAGAAGAGAGCACAGAGCAAGCAGAAGTTGCGACCGCCTCTTTGGATAAGAAAATGCCACGTCGCTACAAGGTGAACGTGATTGTGAGCCAGAAGGAGGAGACTCTGCCGATCGTGGTGGAAGAGAATCCAAATTATCACTCTCTGTTTGGTTATGTCGAGACGGCAACGTTCAAAGGCACCGTATTTACAGACTTCTCTTTGATCCGCGCTGGTAGCTTACATAGAGCCAATGGCGGCGTCTTGCTGATGGATGCGGTCAAAGTACTTGAACAACCTTATGTGTGGGAAGGCTTGAAGCGCGCGCTGCGTTCGCGTCAATTGAGCTTCACATCATTAGAAAAAGAGGTGACGTTAACGGGGGCGGTATCACTTGATCCTGAGCCTATTCCATTGGACGTTAAGATCATCCTGTTTGGTGATTATCGAACTTATCAACTACTGCAACATTACGATGCGGAGTTTGGTGAATTGTTCCGTGTGACGGCCGATTTTGAAGATGAGATGAAGCGTACTGCGGATTCTGAAATGCATTACGCACGCTTCATTTCAAGCATCGTGCACGACAACAACATGCTGCATTGTGATCGCAAAGCGATTGCTCGCATCATTGAGCACAGTTCTCGTCAGGCGGGTGACCAAAGTAAGTTGTCGTTGCACTCGGCACACATTGCCAACCTGCTTCGTGAGTCAAACTACGTGGCGAAAGGGGCGAAGTCGAACCTGATTCGTGCTACGCATGTCGACCAAGCGCTATCTAACCAACAGATGCGTGTCGGGCGACTGCAAGACAGCGTCATGGAAACCTTCACCAACGGTACAACACTGATTCATGTGGATGGTCAGGCGGTTGGGCAGGTCAATGCGCTGTCTGTACTCAGTACGACTGATCATATGTTTGGCGCACCGAACCGGATCACGGCAACCACGGCTTATGGTGACGGTGAAGTGATTGATATAGAGAGAAACGTAGACCTAGGTGGCAGTATTCACTCGAAAGGGGTGATGATCTTATCGGCTTACCTTTCTTCGGTATTTGGTAAGACAGCGAAAGTACCGCTTACTACCAATATCACTTTCGAACAATCGTATGGTGGCGTCGATGGTGATAGCGCGAGTATGGCCGAGTTCTGTGCGGTAGTGTCTGCATTCTCTAAGCAGCCGAACCGTCAAGACATCGCGATTACCGGCTCGATGAACCAGTTCGGTGAGTCCCAGCCTATTGGTGGTGTGAATGAGAAAATTGAAGGCTTCTTTGATGTGTGCGAAATCAAAGGACGTTCAAATGAGCAAGGGGTGATCATCCCACGTTCAAATGTTCACAACCTGATGCTGCGTAATGACATCGTAAAAGCGGTTGAAAAGGGCGAGTTTAATATTTGGGCTATTGACCATGTGACCGAAGCGATTGAGCTGTTTACAGGCAAAGCCGCCGGTGAGGCGAGTGACGAGGGGAGCTATCCAATCGATACTATCTTTGGTATCGCTCAAGCTAAACTGAACGCACTGCGTAAATAGTCTAATATCTATAGACCCAGCTAGCTTTTTAATTAGATAAGTATTTGAAAGTTAGGCAGATAGACAAAACTAAAAAGCCATCGACATAAAAATCGATGGCTTTTTTTGATTGCGACTTTGCTCGCTATTGAGTCGTCTGCATCTGGTCTGCTTACGGTATTCGGTGAAAGCAATGTGCTAAATGACTTTACCTATTTCGCAAACAGAGCTTGGTGCCATCGAACTTCAGCTTCGCCAACAAGTGCTTGGCATTAGAGCGGCCAATATCATCAAATTCTACCCCGTATCGAGCGTAGTGCGTTGATTTTTGGAGATTACAGATGATGCCTTTCAATGGCGGTATAAGTGGGCCATTGTAGTTCTCAGGTGTAACTTCAATAGATACTCGATCGGCAATTTGAATCGCACGAGAAGTAGGTGAGGTAACAAAACGACAACCACTTTTCGATAAGTCTCTAATCTCACAGTTTGCTCGTTGATCGTTGAAGATGATTCTGGAAGCTAAGTTCACCTCGTAGCGTGTCTCTTTACGCAGTTGGGTTACTTGCATCGAGCTTGGTGTTGAAAGCACAAGTATAGGGAAAGGATCTCCGATCCTATGGTGAATTTGGCTTTTAAAGTGGATAAGAGCGCCTTCTCCTCGCAGAGAGTATGCACGGGCTGTCATCCAAAAACCTTCTTGAAAGAAAAAGCTCAGATCATCGTTGGATACGTCGGGAACCTCAACCACAATGCAGTTATCACTGTGTGTACCGATAAATTTGGTGGTGGCGAGAAACTTAGTACCAACTGGAGTCGATACATTTAATGTCAGTTCACTGCCGTGCTCTATCATGGCCAGTGCATCGGTGCTATTTAACGTAGAAACGGTGCGGTTACGAGGATCTTGAAGTGCCTGATTATGCTCCAAAGGCTTCTTCAGTGGTGCGTTCATTATATGTTCTCCATGCGCCAACATGCGTCTGTTTGTTATATTGGCAACTTGCTATTAAGGGGCAAATACGTGCTAGATTTAGCAGGTGCAATTACATAAATTAAGTGCAATTACATAGACTAGGTAGATGTACTCACATAGATTTATAGAGTGCCTTTATCTTTATTGATTCGTTATTAAGCCGATGGCACAGAGTTATTTACTTTGTTTGTAAGTACTTAGTTCTATTTGTATAAGCTTGAGTTAGTCTATTACAAGGAATGAATACTTCAAATTTTTATTGTTTGTCGTATCAATTATTTTCAGGAGTTGAGAATGCAGGCAACAAAATGGGATCAAGATGCGAACCAGATCACAGTTGAGCTAGCACCCAACCAGTTCGCGGTTGTTAAGTATCAAAAGGATGGAGATGTACTACATATCACATCGACACGTATTCCTGATGAGCTTCAAGGTAAGGGCTTCGGTAAGGTGATGATGGAGTCGGTACTGACTGAAATTGAACAAGCAGGTTTTAAAATTGTACCGATTTGTAGCTATGTGATTCACTATATGAATAGGCAGCCACAGTGGGCACACCTTTTATCCGATAAAGCATAGTAACGAGTATATGTCTCAATCAATATCGTCAAAAAATATCGCTCAACCGATAGCGAATTCAAGTCAAAATCAGCCAGAGCTTTATCAACAAAAGTTTTATCAAAATGAGCTTTATCAAAAAATAGCGGCCTCACTGGGTTGTCATCAAGGGTTTGATGTCCAGGTAATTCAAAGCCTATGGGGCGGGTATGGTGAATTAGTTCGTTTGGTTTTTTCTAAAGACAGGCGTTCTTCATTCAACAGTGTGATTGTTAAACATGTCGCATTGCCAGATAAAGCAGAACACCCAAAGGGTTGGAATACCAAACTTTCTCATCAACGAAAGGTGCACTCTTACCAAGTTGAGACCGCGTGGTATCAGTCGTTTACCCAACAGTGGGATGAGCGTTGCCCTGTACCTGTAGGGCTGCAATGTGAGTTACAAGAGCACGAGTGGCTGATTGTGATGCAAGACTTGGCCGAAATCGGTTTTCCGTTAACTTCTCAGTTTGATGTGCTTGCTGCTTTTGATGATTCAGCAATCCAAGATACTCAGTCTGATCTGGCGTCTGGTTACACACTAGAAGAGCAAAACCAACGCGATGCTTGCCTTAAATGGCTCGCTAACTTTCACGCAAAGCACATCAATGTAGATCAAGAACATTCAGCTTCATTGTGGCAAGTCGGCACATATTGGCATTTAGACACGCGGCCTGACGAGTTAAACGCATTGGCTGATTTATCGCTTAAGAGCCAAGCGCAGCACATTGATAATCTATTAAGGGCGTGCCCATATCAAACCTTGGTACATGGTGACGCTAAGCTCGCCAACTTCTGCTTTGATTTAAAAAGCGAGCGCGCTGCTGCCGTTGATTTCCAATACGTTGGGCGTGGTTGTGCGATGAAAGATGTGGCCTTGTTCATGAGCAGCGCGGTTAGGCCGCAAGATTGCGCGCAGCTTGAAGCAGAGACCTTGAAGGCTTACTTCCAGCACTTGAAAGAAGCACTCATGCACTATCAACCACACATTTCGTTCGATGATGTTGAAGCCGCATGGCGACCAATGTTTTACGTGGCATGGGCTGATTTTCAACGTTTTGTTAAAGGTTGGAGCCCTGAGCATTGGAAGATCAACCCGTATACCGAGCAACTAACCTTACGAGTGCTTAACCAATTAGACGAACAGGAGTCCGTCAATGTTCGATAAAACCGCGAGCTGGAAAACGCCGCAAAACTTCTTATTACTGATTTCAATTGTTGTCCCTATCGCGTTTTCGAGCTGGATGGCGCTGCTGAATAACTTTGTTATTGAGAAAGCGAACTTTGATGGTGCGGATATTGGTTTATTGCAAAGTGTTCGTGAGATCCCTGGCTTCTTGGCCTTTACCGTGGTGTTTGTGTTGGCGTTCATTCGCGAGCAACGCTTCATGTTGATATCGCTGGCGATGCTCACTGTCGGTACGGCGATTACCGGTTTGTTTCCTTCACTTACTGGCTTATTGCTGACCACCATTTTGATGTCGACGGGTTTTCACTATTTTGAAACGCTCAAGCAGTCTTTGTCACTCCAATGGCTGAGTAAAGAAGAAGCCCCTGAGATGCTGGGTAAGATGATCTCCGTTGGCGCGTTGGCCTCGTTAATTACTTATGGCTCAATCTGGGTGATGTTAGAACAGCTGAAGCTCGATTTTGCTTGGGTGTACGGCATTACTGGCGGTATTGGATTCATTCTAGTTTTGGTGATGACCTTTGGTTTTCCTGAGTTTCAAACCAAGACTCAACAAAATAAGAAATTGGTGCTGAGAAAGCGTTACTGGCTCTACTACGCCCTCACCTTTATGAGTGGCGCGAGAAGACAGATCTTCACGGTATTTGCTGGCTTTCTGATGGTAGAGAAGTTTGGTTACTCGGCTGCTGACGTAACGCTACTGTTCTTAATTAATTACCTGTTTAACTTCTTATTCGCAAAACGTATTGGTCGATTTATCGGTGTGGTTGGAGAGCGCAAGGCGCTGATCTTCGAGTATGTTGGTTTGATTGGTGTGTTTGTCGGTTATGGTTTGGTACAAAGCGCGGAATGGGCAGCGGCGCTGTATGTTGTCGACCATCTGTTCTTTGCACTCGCATTAGCGATCAAAACCTATTTCCAGAAAATCGCCGATCCTGCCGACATGGCATCAACAGCAGGTGTCTCTTTCACCATCAACCATATTGCAGCGGTTGTTATTCCGGTCGTATTTGGGGTGATTTGGTTATCGTCCCCTGCAACGGTTTTCTACATAGGTGCTGCGATGGCGGCGGTATCTTTGGCGTTGTCTTTAAACATCCCTAAGAAGCCCGAAGAGGGCAATGAAGTGCGAATGTTTAGCTGGCGTTAACGCTAGGTAGAGGCAACAAAAAAGCTCCAATATCGCTATTGGAGCTTTTTTGTATGTACTAGATGGAAATATCTAGTCAGCTTCCGGTAGGGTTAGCTTCTTGCGGTTTTTAATCCACCACGCAACTTGAAGATTCCTTTTGGTGCCTTAGTAAGCAAGATGCCACAAAGCAGAGGAATCATCATCACCAGTGACTGTTCAGACAGCACTTCTCCATTGATGTAGCAAGAGATCAGTAGTGCAACCACAGGGAAAATCAGGAAGCAGATAGACGCTTGGAATGGCGTCGAAACTTGTCCGAGTTTAAAGTAGGCAACAATGCCGCCAACACTCGCCACAAAGCCTAGGTAAACTACCGCTGAGATTGAATCCCAAGTGAAGGATTCAACATTCACGCTTTCACCCATCGCCGAAACGGCGAACAAGAATAGAGAAGCAATCAGACTTGGGACTGCGTTGTACGTCAGTACTTCGATGCCTTTACAGTGCTTTTGAACTAACACATACATAACAGCGTGTATTGCCACAGCAAGACCTAAGCAAACTGTACCAACTAGGTAGTCATCGCCACCCATCTGCATTTCATTACCGAGGATCAAACATAGGCTTACAACAGCGGTAGCCAAACCAAATATTTGGTGCTTAGCCAATCGTAGGCCTAGGAATAGGCCTGACATCAACATCACAGCGACCGGCATGTTAGCGAAGATGATCGACGCTAGACCAGAAGAGATGTATTGCTCGCCATAGATCATCAAAGTAAATGGAATCGCAAAGTACATCAGCGCAACAATCAGCAACCATTGACGCTTGCCTTTAGGAAACAGCAGTGGCTGGTTGAAGACTTTCGCTAATACCGCAAGCAGAGGTGCAGCGAGTAAAAAGCGCAATGCAGTAGCAAAAATTGGTGGGATAGAATGCAATGCCACTTCCATTGCGAACCAAGTGGTTCCCCAAATTAGGCAAACAGAGACAAAAAGCAAGATAGTTAGCGACTTCGAATTCATGGTGACTACTCATTAATAATTATTTTAAATCATAGGCTTGTGGCGCCTTAATGATGTGGCACAGTATAAGGAGGCCGTCGGAGAAAAATTTTGTCTTTTTATCTCTAATTGCAATGTCTCATGGAAAGATAATCTCTAATGTGTCTATTTTTTAGAAAATAAATTCAAATTAGGTATCTTGAGTAAAGGCATTGTTCTTTGTAAGGTTTAATGTCGTTTAAGAAACGATCAACTTGGCGAGTATGGCTATTTGGTTTATTGCTGTCAGCGTAGCAACAAAAGGCGCCTTTTAAATCACTGTATAAGATGTAAGGCGCCGTTATTATTCTCAGTACAGTCGGTAGATTCAACTACGTAACAGGCTTAACTTGTTTGGACTGTTTTACCGCAAGAATCAGTTGTGGTAGCAGTGACATCACGATCATGCCTGTCATTAGCGAGTACTGGAGTGGGGTAAAGGATTCACCCATCAACATCATACCCGTCACAATTCCCGCAATTGGGTTAGCGATGCCACCGAAGGTGAAATCCACCACAGACATACGTTGTAGTAGCCACACATACATGCCGTAACCCAGGGCCGTGTTCAGGACAATCACCCAAACAAGTCCTATTGCGTTACGAGTATCGAAATGAGTCACAGCGTTAACATAAGGCTGTGGGTCGATGAGCGCATGAACGCCAGACGCGACAGATAAAATCGTACCGCCTAGAATCAGTTGCCACGTTAATACCTTCCACCAGTGCATGCGATTACCCAGTGACTTGGTAATGCTACTGCCGATAACGATACACATGATTGCAGCGAACATGGCGCCTAAACCTATTGGGTTTAATGCGATTTGACTTGGATTAAACAATATCCACGCCAATGTGATTAATCCAACACCAGACAAGGCTTGAATCAATTGCGGACGCTGTTTCTTTACTACCCAATGGAAGATCATCGCAAACACTGGCACAGAGATCATACCTACACCGGAGATTGCCGAAGGCAACGTCAACGCCATCACGAAGATTAAGCTAAAGAAGGTCGCAATATTGATAAGACCCAATGTGAAAATGATCTGCCATTCGCCTTTTTGAGGCAGTGTCGGTTTTACTACTAGCAATAACAAACCAGCAGGCAACGCACGCAAAGCACCCAATAATAAGGGAGGCCATTCCTGTAGCGTAAATTGCGTCACTGCATAGGTTGTTCCCCAAAAGAACGCGGGGAGCATTGCTAATAATATATTCATATAAAATATCTTTACGTTAAGATAGTTGGTTGTATGAACTGTATACCTAGATCATATGGTTGTAAAGTATCTTTATGTTAAACTAGTTTGAATTAATCAGACTAATAACGGAGCGAGATCGCAAATGGATGCTATCGACCGCGTAGTAGAGCAATGGGCAAAGGAAAAGCCTGAGTTAGAAACTGAGCCAATGGCAATGATGGGCAGGATTATGCGTATTGCCAAGTATATGGAGACGCAAGTTGCCGAGCTTCATAAAAATTACGACATGAAACTTGGTGAGTTTGATGTGTTGGCAACGTTGCGACGTTCTGGGAAGCCTTATCAACTGACGCCATCAGAACTGATCGGATCGATGATGCTGACCTCAGGCGCAATGACCAATCGCCTTGATAAACTAGAAGCTAAAGGGCTGATCAGTCGTGAGCACAGCAAAGAAGACAGGCGCAGCGTGAGTGTTCTGCTAACCAAAGATGGTCTTATTCTGATCGACCAAATGATGACTGAACATGTCGAAATGCAGAAAAAACTGGTTAAGTCATTGTCTGCGAGCCAGAAGAAGAACACTAACCAACTTCTGAAAGCATGGTTGAGTGCTTACGAATAATTTTTAGGTGACGGAGTAGGGTACGACTATGGACAGTATTCAAAATAATACGGAAAAAACAGATATGCTTGAGAAAGTAGAGCGCGTTGTATTAATTAATGGATTGGAATATGAGGTTAGCGGAAATGTTCTTAATCTTAAGCTAGGCAGAGCGGGTGGAAAGGTAAAAATCAAATACGATTACGCGACGAATTCATACGTCTACAACTGTAATGAGTATGCTATTGGTTTTTCCAGTCTCATCTTCTTCGTTCTTTCGTTTAATACTCTGTATCAAGTTGATCACCAAGCATGGTCTGGTTATGTCGCGGGTTTGATGTTCGCTGGAGCAATATTCAATTTGATCCAATTAGTGCTATCTCACGTCCAAATGTTAGACATTAAAGCACAGCTAAGAGAAGTAGGTATCTACCTCAAGTCTGGCGCGTAAGAACCTTTAGCATATTTTCTATCGTGAACAACTGAACAACTGAACAACTGAACAACTGAACAACTTAGCCAATTGCTGAGTAACGAGTGGTTAAGCCCTGCCATCGGTGGTTATATGCCCAAATAAACAGCGTTAACACCAATTCTTAGTGCTGTTTTTACTTTCCTCTTACACACTTTTCTTATATCGAACCTAGTATCAAATTTCTCTTGGTTATACAGGCAAGCTTCTCATTATGAAGAACTTTTTCGATAGCGAGCTCATGCTCTCTAGCTCCTTGAACTTCGTTCTGCTGTCACTTGGACTAACGCTCCTCTTACATATTCCAATTTGGTGTGGATTCAACCTGAGTCGGCGAAAATGGAAGCGAATGGATTATTTATGGCCGTTTTTAGCGGGTATCGGAATGCTTGGTGCCGTGTCTGAGATTCGAGCGAAGGTGGCGGGTGATTGGGTTGAAATCGAACAAACCAGAGCAGTGGCGATTTTAGAATCGGTTCAGCAGTTCTCTTTGGATAAGTTGAGAAGTGATGCCTGTACAGGTCAGCCATCTTTAGATAACTACGCTCAGTACCACGACGCGTGTTTGTGGTATTTGAATACGGCGATTACGTTTAAAGATGTCGATTTCACCTTGTTACCCAATGCATCGGATTTTACGGTTCCTGCGCCTAGCGTGTCGTTAGTTGAAAGTGATGCGGTGTGGGTGGATGGCATGCTGAGTCAGTATGAAAAGCAGAAAAACCAATATATAAAAACCAGAGAAGCGCAGGTGAAGCAGCCCCTAGAAAGTATCTTTTGGTATGTGAGTCCTTACTTAGTGTGTTTCGCGATTGCACTACGTCTTACTAAGGTGACAGCAGAGCTCAAGTTGGATAAATGCTCATAGTTCACTGAATGTTTGTAGTCCACGGTTCATCGCTATATGAATGGATAACTCAATACTTAGGTAAGTGTATAACGAATAGAAAGGGTGCTTCGCAGGATAAGTGTAGCGTGAATAAGGCTAAGAAATTGTTGAGTCGAATAACAAGAGAAAAAATAGCGTCAGTATTGCATTACTGACGCTATTTTTATGTTGGATCCAACAGTAGCTGAGAGTTGTTTAAAAAGGTGGCTACTTAAATTGGTATCTAACCGAAAGTTGTAATTGAGGGCCGTAAAGACCGTTGTTTTTGGAAGCAACTGCAAACACGGCTTTATCTGTGGCATGGAACCTAGCTCCAAACGTAAAGATTGAGTGTTCTCCGTTAGAGCCCGCAAGTACGTGGGCTTCAACTCTTTGAGTGACCCACGCTCGAATCCCCGCATTGAATTCGACATAAGCTTTCGTTTCTCCAGCTGCGTATGAGTTTTTATTGAAATGGAGTAGCAGTTGTGTATTTAAGTCGATCGCTTGGGTTATTGGACCATAAACTTGAGGGCCGATGTACGCATCAAAGTTACTTTCATCTTCGGCTGTGTTGGTACTGAGGCCGCCCAAAATCGCCAAGCTATCGTTGATGTCGCGTCCACCATCCACGCTTAACCCCATAGGCTTTGCTTGCATTCCAAGCTCTACAAAGTCCGTTGTGAAATTTGCCGCAGATATAGCTTGATGAGAGAAGAGGCATAGCAGTAGAGGTATTACATTTTTAATTTTCATATGACTTACAAAAGATAGTAATAGTGGAGTAAAGCGCTTGGTCATGCTTTATTTATTGTCACGCCAAAGCGATGAAGTTCTTCGAAAGTTAAGTCAAAGAAAATGTGTGTTCTTGTTGTCCATCTTGATTGTGCTGTATAGGGGGGCGATAACCCATTCCTTTGCTTGATGGTTGTATATTAAACATAACTGCAATAACCAACAACGATTTTAATTTTTTTTTGTATCGCCCTATGTTCTGATTCTCACTTGAATTAATTGAAAACAGACAAGCGGTCTAAATTTCGTTTTAGGAACAAATGTATGAAGAAAATCGTTGGTTTAATCTTATTAGCTTCACTTACTGCATGCGGTGGTGGAGGCGGCGGTGGCGGTGCGACTAAAGGTGGTAGCAGCAGTGGTACTGGCAGCAGTGGTGGTAGTACTGGCGGCAGTACAGCGGTTTCTACTCAAGCGCCCGAGCGTTCTGTTCTTAAACTTAGCGTGGGTGATGTACAGAAATTGAGCTCTGTTGTTTTCTCATCTGCAAGCATTACTGGATTTGAAGCTCCAAGTCAGTCCAAATAAACCACTAGAAGGAACATAAAATATGACAAAGACACTATTACCACTAGTGCTAGGCGTTTCTTCACTTGCGACAATGGTTCATGCAAACGAAGATATTAATCTACAGGGCTACTATAAATCTAAGGCGGCGATAAAGTTCGCTGTAGATAAAATTCAGCAAAATAAAGTTGAATTTATGAATTTAGATAAGGCGCTTACACTTTCCCCTAGCACTTCTCCGCAAACTCTAGTTTCTATTGATGACCTCGCTAATTCTAAGCCAGCACACAGTGATGTATTTGTGTCGAAGGCTAAAGAGTTCAAATTAACCAATAAAGTGTGCGTGATTTCAAAAGATGGCGCGACGATTGCGTTCGAAGCTGATGATGGTGCGACGACTTGTGCCTTTGATTTAGATAAAGTACACAAAGCAATGGCGAAAACAACGGAAGATCTTGTTTTCTTTAAACGCTACGGAACCGGGGAAGAGACTCAATATACAATTGATAATATTAGTCTTATTGGTTTAGATATCTCTAATACATTCTTGTACACATCTAAGGGTAAATTGCTCGGTGATATCGTTAAGGTTAAGACGAGCCCTGCCGGCAAGTACACTGTTGAACATTACGTGGATGCAGGCCCAGAAGACGGGACTAAAATTGGCTTTAAGGCATATCAATGGGCTGACGATATGGCCGATGGTCAGAAAGCGATAGTTAACTCTGTGTCATACCATTACGGATCGAAAGTTACGTTGGACAACAAAAAGACAGCGTTCCATTGGGCGATAAAGGATCATGTAGCGCCTTCTAATGCTAACGGTGATTTCTACTTTGCTGCAGCGGTTAGCCGTTTAGCGCGTTCTTCTGTCGACAACAATATTGAGCAAAAGGATACGTACTCTAGCAAAGCCCCGTCTGATTTGATCGCTTATAACTTCAATAACGCTAATAAATTAGTTGGTCTGAGCCCTGATGCTTGTACGATTAAGCAAATTGCTGACGGTAAGGCAACGGTAACTTGGTACACTGGATTTAATCGAGGAAAGGATTGTTCAGCAACAGCCGCTGACCTTGCTGGTAAAAAGAAAGTGACCACTTCTACTCTTACGAATGATGGCAGTAAGAAAGTGTCGGTTGCTAGCTTGAAAAAAAGTGCGTCTGATATTCTTCAGGCAGTGGAGCTAGACTCTACATCAGCTTCTGGTTTAACGGATGCTGAGTTTACTGCAATGAAAGCGAAATATGATGCAGCGACAAAGCAATACAAAGACTTCAATAGCATTCAATTCTGGAAGTAGTTAACTCTAATTCCTAACTTTCTGAACACAAAAATGGGCAGTTTATCTGCCCATTTTTTATAACTGCAACGAATGACAACCCTTCCCTTAGATCGGTGTTTAATTCGATAAAGACAGTGCGAACGACAACAAGATTGGTAGGGTAACCACACTTAGGAAGTTGCCAAACAACACCATGGACGCGACCTTAGGGGGCTCGACATTGAACCTCTCTGCAAACAGGTAGTTCATCACAGCGGGTGGCAGCATGGTGAACAGTACCATCATTTGTAAGTGCAGCGTCGGCAGTGGGATAAAGAAGTAGATGATGGTAAAAGCGATCGCCCCTGTAAATAGGGATTGAGCCGTACACAACAAGCCGACCTTTAATCCGCTCAGTCTCAAGTTGACCATTTGCGAACCCAGCGACAGCAGCATAATAGGAACGGCAGCTTGCCCGAGCAGTGATGTGGCTTCGTAGATCGGATTCCACACGGTAATTCCAGACAGGTTGAGCGTCATCGCTAGCGCAGTCGCTAAGAAAATCGGCATCTTGAGGATCTGTTTGATCGGATTACCGTCGCTCAATAGCGCTAAGCCAACACTAATATGGACACATGCTGATACCACAAATAGTAATACAGCAGGGGCTAATGCGCTCTCGCCAAAGGTATAGGTGAATAGGGGAATGGCTAGGTTGCCACTATTCCGGAACATGTGTGGAGGAGCCCAAGCCTTGAAATTGAGCTTAAAGATCTTACAGATCGGAATCATCAACAATGCAGGCACTAACACTGCGATCAAAGAAGCGGTTATGAGTGGCAATTGCTCTGTGTCGAGAGGCATGGTGGTCAGCGATGCAAACACTAGCGCAGGGATACACACATCCATATTGATGCGATTGATCGGTTTGAAATCGGGCTTGAGCCAACGACCGACCGCAAAGCCAGCACTGGCTAAAGCAAAAACGGGAAACAGAATGCTGATGACCTGTTCGAACATAGAATTCCTTTCTAGGTTTAGTACCTCCATTTAGCGGAGAAACGAATGTTTTAGAGAGCGCTATAGATACGTATGAAATCGAGATGTATAAACATTAACCTATCAACATAATGACTTGGCGTCACCGAAGATCGTTGTCTGTCAGCGGTTAATTTACATTTCTTTGAATGAAGCACAAAAAAGACCAGTGGCATCAGCAACGGGTCTTTAAAGGCTAGATAAATCTGGACGGGTTCTTTAATTAACTACGGTGACCACTAAACGCGATTATCACCACAGCTGTAGGCAACGATCTGGCTGATTTCGCTCAGGCTACGACCTGATTGTTGCTGCCACTCGTTGAAAGCCTTGCTCGCCGCGACTTGTGCTCGCTTGGTGTTACGGCCGCTATCCACCACCTCGGTACTGCGCAGGTGCGCTTCAACATCTGATGACAAGATGAAGGTGTCTTTACCCATTTGGCGCAGAGTGTAGGCACCAGTATTACCACCTAATCGCTTGCCGTGTTTTTTCAGGTAATCCCACAGCTCTGTGATACGTTCTGATGGCCAGTCGGCAACCATTTGCGAGAATGAATCGGCTTCACGCTTGGCATTGTGGATCATGGTGGCATTAGCAGGGATGGTCATCACTTTAGTGAGGTGGCGAATAATGCGCGGGTCTTGCGCTTTCTGTTCCCACATCTCATTTGGCAGCATCAGCATTTTCTCGATGTTGAATTCAAAAAACACTTCTTCAAATTGCGGCCACTTCTTTCTCACCACATTCCATGAAATACCACACTGGAATACTTTTTCAGTAAAGGCGGCTAGCCAACGATCGTCTGTGATTTGCGATAGCTCGGCTTGGGAAAGGGGTGCACGAACAATTTTTTCGAGTTCGGCCGCTCCGCCTTTACGGTGAGCAGCACGTTGATAAATAGTGTCGAATTTTTCTTGGGTCATTGGAGGTTCCAAATTACATCTGTGTATCTTGAGTATGTAGCTAATGCTCAATGATATGGGGTCAAATCTGGCAATTAAAACAAGTCGATTAACTAAATAAGTCTGTTAATTAAAACAATCCTGGTAACTAAAATTAACCTGACAATTAAAATGAACTAGCAGAGCTTTAATTCCATCTGATACAAGGGCCATGTTTTACCATTGAACTCTTTTACGCTCGGCTCTTTGTCTACCACCTGAAAGCCCGCTTTGTCGTAGCAGCGTTTTGCACCGTGGTTTTGCTTGAATACGGCCAAGGTGATGGTGGTGACATCAGGGATTTTTTTCGCAGCGTCTAATGCACTTTCTATCATGGATTGCCCAAGCCCTTTGCCTCGTTGGTTTGGGTGAATCGCAACTCGGCAAAAGCGAAGTTCGCTGTCTGACATGCGTTGAAACTCCATAAAGCCAAGCAAGTCACTGGCGTTTGAGTTGGCGTTCGAATCGGTGTTCGGTTCAGAGTATGACTTAGATGCAGAAAAGGTATACAGCTCGA
This sequence comes from Vibrio sp. FF145, assembly GCF_041439075.1. Taxonomy (NCBI): domain Bacteria; kingdom Pseudomonadati; phylum Pseudomonadota; class Gammaproteobacteria; order Vibrionales; family Vibrionaceae; genus Vibrio; species Vibrio sp. FF145. The sequence continues at coordinate 22,088 of NZ_JBGONH010000048.1, read as the reverse complement.
CATGTGGTTCTTGAGATCGTTCGAGGATGGAGGCTGTTTCTAACGGCCAGCCAAAGGTTCGTCCGCCCCATAGAGCGTAGTCTTCTTGGGATGCAAACCAAGTGACGATCTCGTCGGCGTCGGATGCTTTAAAGCGGTTTATTTCCATATTCTTATCTCTTCCTTATCGTGTGTCTTTTTTTATAAGCCGCTAAACTTCCGCACCCAACTGATCAAGAAAGTCACGCATGTACTCGGTGCGCTTGTTGGCTTCCAATTTGGCTGATTTTGTATTCATGGTTTCAGCGAGCTTAAACAGTTTCACGTAGAAATGGTCGACGCTGTAATGCTTGTCATCCAAGTCACGCTGCTTCGCAAACGGGTCTTCGTGGTTATACAGCTCGGCGTTAAAGCTTTGACCTACGTACAGGCAGCGAGCGATACCAATCGCACCGAGAGAATCTAGGCGATCTGCATCTTGAACAATCTGTGCTTCCAAGGTTTCTGGTGTGATGTTGGCGCTGTAACTGTGAGTGACAATAGCGTGATGGATTTCGTCGAGGTAGGACGCAGGATACTCGATAGATTTGAGATAAGAGATAGCCTTGTCTGCCGCCATTTGTGAGCTTTGAGCGCGGTCTGGGTGGTTCTTCGGAAAGGTGAAGCAATCATGAAGGTAAGCGGCGGGCAGCACGACTTCAAGCTTAGCCTGTTCTTGAGCACATAAAGCCTTGGCAGTTTTGACTACGCGCTTAATATGGCTGATGTCGTGCGCTGCATCTTGTGTCATCTCTTGCTGTGCAAAATCAAGCAGTTGGCTTTCAAATCTTTTAATCACGCGTCCCTTTCCCCATCTGTAGACGTTATCAATGTTGCTTATCGTTCAGTGTCGTTTCATATCGACTTTAACAGTTTCAAGCGCGAGTTTTTATCTTTTATAAAAGGAATACCCACAAAAAAACCGACTCTGTGAGTCGGCTTAATAGAAAGGTTATCCTGTGTTGATTAAAGCGTTAACAACGGTTCAGAGCCTAAGCTGCAGCTTGTTGAAGCTGTGCTAACACATCATGCAAAGAAGGACTGATGGTGTGCCCAAGCGCTTTTACTTCGTCACATGGCTCTACTAAATCAGGGATTTGGAAGCTGATCATGTTGGCTGCCATTGATGCGCGAATACCGTTGTTTGAGTCTTCAAACGCTAGGCAGGTTTCAGGGGCAACACCTAGGCGTTCTGCCGCTAGTAAGTAGATCTCTGGGTGAGGTTTACCATTGGTCACTTCGCAGCCTGTGCTTAGTGAGGTGAAGTAAGAATCTAGGCCAGCCAGCTCAAGCTTCTTTTTAGCGATATCAAGCTGAGTCGAGGTCGCCACCGCGATTGGAATGTCGTTTGATTTCAGCCATTCAAGAAGCTCAATCACGCCATCTTTAACTGGGATAGCTTGGTGCTTAACAATCGCACTGTAGCGAGTGCGCCATTCATTGTTCAGCGCCGGGTAATCTAACCCTTCGCCGTAGCCCTTTCTAAAAATCTGTTCGATGGTTTTTGCGTTACAACCAATGATGCCTAAGTAAACATCTTGCAAGAACGGAACATCTTGCGCGTGACATGCTTCTTCAAAAATCTGCATACAAAGTCTCTCGGTGTCGAGTAACAGTCCATCCATATCAAAAATAGCAGCTTGAAAATTCATATCCGTGGTTCTTTATGTGTTGTCGTCGTGAGGGCGAGTATTTTGACATAGTGCCTGGAGATAGGCGAGTCAGTGTTCAGTAAGAATATGCCGAATTGCATCGGTAATATGCTTCTAGATGAGGCGAAACCTGATTAACTTACGTTGGAATAATATCGTTCAGTTATGAGTCTGATGTTTGATAGGTCATGCGGTTCTAACAGACACAAGAATGGTTATCATACATAACAAATCTCGGTTGAGTGCCTAGCTTCCTATTACAATTCATAAACTTACAGGCGCGTTAGCGTGACCATAATCTTATAAAAAACAATTTGCGGAAGCCTGCAATCATAGTGTGACCAAGTAATAAGTAAAAGGCTGAACTAAAGGACAAAATATAATTAGTCCATATTTTTAGCAAGGTTGCTTATGTTGTATTTTGAGTTTCTATTTTTATTAGTCGTACTTTATATCGGGTCTCGGTATGGCGGTATCGGCTTAGGTGTTGTTTCTGGTATTGGTTTGGTTATCGAGGTGTTTGTCTTCAAGATGCCACCAACGTCTCCACCTGTCACCGTAATGCTGATCATCCTCGCTGTTGTTACCTGTGCTTCTATTCTTGAAGCGGCTGGTGGCTTGAAATACATGCTGCAAGTGGCCGAAAGGGTACTGAGAAAGAACCCGAAACGCGTCACCTTGATAGCACCGTTCGTGACTTACTCTATGACATTCCTATTAGGTACTGGCCACGCGGTTTACTCCATCATGCCTATCATCGGTGATGTGGCATTGAAGAACGGTATTCGTCCTGAACGCCCAATGGCGGCTGCATCGGTGGCGTCTCAATTGGCGATTACGGCGTCTCCAATCTCGGCTGCTGTGGTCTATTACCTCGCGCAACTTTCTGATATCCAACACTCTATTACTCTGCTTTCGATTTTGATGGTGACGGTTCCTGCAACGCTGTTCGGCACACTTTTGCTTTCTCTGTATAGCTTGAAACGTGGTAAAGAACTGAACGACGATCCTGAATACCAAGCGCGTCTAAAAGATCCTGAGTGGAAAAAACGCATCGAGAGCACTACTGCGACCTCTTTGGATGAAGTACTGCCAACTTCGGCTCGTAATGCGGTATTGATTTTCCTACTTTCAATTGTCGTGATTGTTATCGTGGCGATGGTGCCAGAGATCAGAACCATCGTAGACGGCGACAAGCCAATCAAGATGTCGGTGATCATCCAAATGATGATGCTCTGTTTCGGCGGTATCATCTTGCTGGCAACCAAAACTGACCCGCGTGATGTGCCAAACGGTGTGGTATTCAAATCGGGTATGGTGGCGGCGATTGCTATCTTCGGTATCGCTTGGATGTCGGATACTTACTTCCAATACGCAATGCCTCAGTTCAAATCTGGCATCGTAGAAATGGTAACTAACTACCCATGGACGTTTGCACTAGCGCTATTCATTGTATCGGTTGTGGTGAACTCGCAAGCCGCTACTGCACGTATGATGCTGCCTGTTGGTCTTGGCTTAGGACTAGACCCAGCCCTGCTTATCGGCTTAATGCCAGCGGTTTACGGCTACTTCTTCATCCCGAACTACCCATCAGATATCGCTACGGTTAACTTCGATGTCTCTGGTACCACCAAGATTGGTAAGTGGTATTTCAACCACTCATTCATGTCGGTCGGTTTAATCGGTGTAGTGGGTGCATGTTGTTTAGGCTACGCATTGGCACAGATTTTCATCGCTTAATTAAGCGATAGCGAAATAACAAACAAAAACAGCGCCTGAATTGGCGCTGTTTCTATTTGTTCTGTTTGGACGTATTAATTCGAACCTAGATTTCGAATTAATAACTAATATTAGCGAGCCTCAAAAGCCAAAGACTGAATCGCTTCTTCAATCGTCAGGAAGTGGATCTTCATTAGGCACACTTCAGCTTTTTGGAACTCGTGATTTCGAATCAGTTTGGTTACGCTTTCAACTGAATACTGGTCTACTCGTTTCGCTAGAGAGAGTTGGTTTGAGCCCGATTGCAGTGAATAGCTGTCGCCTTCTGAATCGATGAGGTAATCATCTTCGCCTAAGATCATCTCTGAGCATTCCGCCTGAAATTCTTTTTCGGATGCGACGTAAATAAGCTCATCATCACCGTCGAGTTTTACCAAAGATGGCCAACTGATCATTACTGCCTCTCAATCATGGATGTTGAAATGTATGTCTGGACTATAAACACTTTTCGCTGATGGATCATCTCTTAGCCTTAACGACTCGAACGTTACTTACTTAGAGACCGACCTAATGGTGCGAAGTAACCTTGCAGGGCTTGGAAAATCTCTTCTCGATGCGCCATATCAGGATACACAGGGTACATATCCGGTTTGGTTGTGCCATCTACCAAATAAACGTTTTTGATATCAGAACAGGATTCAATTACTGACTCAAAGGCACGCGCCATCATCTCTGTTGGTAGTGAGAAGTAACGGGCCGACATTGCTTTGTCGGCAATAACACTTCGCGCCACGTAATCGTGTTTGTCTAGGTTATTGTCGCTGAGTAGTGTGGCATCGAACAGTGACATCAAACTCTCGTTTAATGGATGAGGTCGCACCTTTCTATCGTGTAGCCAACAATCACTGGCGAACAAGATTTGCTTGCGAGGGCCTGAGGTATCGCCAATCTCAAATGCTTTCTCTGCGATATAGTGGTCAAACGCATGCCAAAACTCATGCGCTAACGCACCAGCACCTGCATTTTTAGCGAGGGCTAACTCTCTCTGGTTCGGTGCGTAGTGTGCTTGTACACCTTTTCTGCCACCACTGCCGAACGCCAAACCTAATGTGCCACGCAGGCCAATCGCTTCTGGTGGCAAAGCCAGGATGTAAGCCAAGTCTGCTAACGAGTCGAATATCAGATTTGCAGCGAGCTCTTTCTCTTCTTTCGTTACCCAAGCGCCCACACGAATGCTGCCCATACCGAAGGTCTGTTTGATGTCCATGAATGACACCTGATCGCCATGTCGGTAGTCTGGGCCTTTGCGCGTTTTGTATTTAAAGTGGGTTAACTTCAAAAGGGTCCTTGGAAATAGATGTAGTTTAGCGCTGTTGTGTGGTGCACAGGGTTAAGTTGGGAAAGTTAGCACCTTTGTCAGTAAATTACCGAACAAAATGAGTGAGATTGTGTTCGAAAGCCTCCCATGAGGTTGGGTTGCCTTCGTGGGTCAGTGGAAATAGTGCCCTATTTGGTTTTGCATAGCTTAAACGATGTAACCTCTGCGTGACATGATAACTGTCTAGCCCTGAAATTGTGACTAAATCTAACGCTTCTAAATCTAGGTAGCCGTCCGGCATCACAGCACGTTTTGGCGCGTGAATTGTAACAACTTCACCAATCAACATTTGAGTTTGGTTACTTTCAATTGTTATCTGCTCTTTGAAGGCTAAGCCTATTTTCAGAGGGCTTTCCAAAACAAACGGAGCAGGGATCACATCATCGTAATAGGGCGTGAGACCGACCGCGTTAAATTCTGAGACTGATTTAGGATAACGAGCGGAAGTTTGATGAGCTTTTTGAACAAAGCCCGCCCCGATACTATTGATAGTGAAGTGTTGAGTTTCTAGGATATTTTCTAGTGTATGACGGCGACTTTCCGCAGTCCGGATGATGAAGCCAAGTAAAGGTGGATTCGACCCCAAATGAACCACGGAGCTCACTACTGCAAGATTTTCTAGCCCTTGCTTGTCACAGGTGCCAATAAGGTTTGCGCTTTTAAACCCCGATAAGGAGTTAATTAAACGAGCGCGCTCACGCTGGTCCATTGCTTGGATATCTTGTCTTGAAAGGGTCATTGCCTTCATATCTTCTCTTCTTCTCACTTTTGTTTTCGACGACTTGTTTACTAACTAAAACATATCTACGCAGCATCACTTTATTCCGATCATCCAGTTTGAATAAGTGGTAGTGAAAGGAGGGTTCTTTTAGAAAACTGCAATTTCCTTGAAATTAAATGTGACACTGTAGCTTAATTTATTGTTGCAGCGGTTTGCTATTGAGCGATACCATGTACGGCTATTTCTTTGGTAAAGATGTAATTATGTCAGATGAAAAGCTCGCGCTAGAGTGGATGCGCCAACAAGCGCATAGAATTGATCCATATGTTATAAATCCATCATTTGATGAATGCGTTGAGTTGCTTGAGCCTGCCTTTAAGAAGGGCAAGAGTGTCGCGCAGCTAAAATATCTATTATCAGAAGCGGATCGCCGAGCGGGAGCTGCCGAACGTAAACATGCTGCTTTAAAGTTTGCTAAAGAAAAAAGCCCAAAGGCAGGTCAAAACCTTCGTCTGCAAAGCAAACTTCAACAAGTTCAATTGGCATTAAAGTTAGCAACTGGCGATAACAACATGACCATATCGCAGTTCTGCTCTGAATATGATGTCAGTAAGCGAGACGGCAACGAAGCGTGGAATGAAAAGTTGGTTGAGCAGAATAATAAGAAGTGATTTCGTGATGCCGTATATGGTTTAACTGAAGATCCGACAAGATTAACTTGCTTATGCATTCATTTAAAATCCTACCAATAAATGTTGCTCAACGGTATTTCAAAAGCCTGAAGATCTTCTTTTCAGGCTTTGCTAACGGCTAGCTACTCATCAGCTCCGTCTTAGTCGTTAACCACCTCTAAAAATACCGATGAGTGAATATCAGGTATTAAGGTCGAATGTTGTTGAAACTGACCTTTTGCGTTCCATCGCTCTGATTCTCTAATTTAAGTACATCTCCTTGATAGTAATAAGGTTCCATTGGCATCTTGCTGTTAGTTGGCCTTGCGTAGTGAAGTACAGCGGGTTTACCTTCCTCTTGTCGAGCATATAAATAGCCAATCAGCGCATGTTCAAATTGGTGATAGCCATTGCCCCAATGGAACGCTTTAGTACGCTTAGGCTCAAGCCCAACGCCACCGTATTTATGATCTACCCATACATCATGAAAGGTGGGCAGGGTGTATTGCAGTACGTCTTTCATTGAACCATCGATAAGCGATACCGTCATCGCAGCTTGATCAAGCTCAGCCCATTCCCATGATGACGCCCATTGGCTGTACGGTCTGCTTTGCCAGCCCGTGATATCTTGCCCTTGCCACATCTTCTGAAGTCGCTCGCCAAAGTAGTTAGATACATTGGCAAAATCTTTTTGATATTGCGCCTGAGCCAAAGTGTGTTTCATACCGTCTAAACCAAACTCCGACCAATCGGAATTTTTTAATGCATGACCAGTTAGATAGGTCATCCAATACGCTTTAATGGTGTGCCCAAAATCATTGTGATTGGCATTCGGCATCATTGCCGCTTTGTCGTGAATTGCGCCGTAGAAGCGTTGTTCATCTTCAGAGTGGTAGTGATCAATCATGGCTTGCGTGAGCCAGTTTAAGTCATCAAGCCATTTGGCTTTGACGGGCTCTTTGAGCAGAGGAGCGACTAACAACAGGTAGCCGTTTATTTGATCAAGTTGCGCGACCAGTTCACGTCGTTTTGCACTGCCATCTTCACCGTCGGCGAGTACCCAAGCAAGACCGCTGTTGTCGCTAAGTCGATATTTATCAAAGATAAAAGCTTGTTGGGCGATGAGTGCTCCTTCTACCTTTTTGTCTTGGGTCAGGTAGTAGTACATCGCGAGTCCAACCAGCGCATACGCTTGATCTTGAGAGGTACGTTGCTGCCAATCTTGACCCGCTTTTCCCTCTTTTGTATAGCCAATAAAGCCACCATTTTTCTTATCTTCTAGTTGATCAATGAGGTAGTAAGCACCTTGCTTGGCAAGCGCTAAAGCTTGTTTGTCTCCAGTAAGGTGATAGAGCACGCCGTAGGCATAGGTTTGGCGTGATTTCATACGCGTAAACTCCTTGCCAAAGTGGGGAGTGATCCAGCCTCTGTTCAATTCAGGACACACATCAGATACATCGAGCAAGGTACCATCATCGCAGCGGAAAGTAGGGAAATTGCCTATCGGTTCTCCCTGTGCGCTCGGCATAAGCCAGTAAGGTGCGAGCCCTTCAGAAGCATGATTGATCCAGTCTTCTCCAGAGGGAAGGGTGACATTGGCAGATACGGCCAAGCTAGTGACACTGAGTAATACGATGGTTGCTCGTAACATAACGTTTATCTTAACTATTTGAATTTAGTTGAATATAAACAATCACATCTGCACATTGTGATTAGGCGATCACAATCGACCAAATTATTAAGGTTTAAATAAAGGCTCACAGACTAGTGAGCCTTGAAAGGGTGTTTTGTATTTTATACCGACTCTCCCGCCTCGTCCTCTTCAACCACATCGGTTTCTAAGCTCGCTTCTGCCAACCATTTTTGTACTGATGGGCTGTTGAGTACACGTTGCTGATACTGTGATGCCTTCTCTGAAAGTTGGATGCCATAGGTTTCTACGCGTAATGCCACCGGTGCAAACATCGCATCGGCAATCGACCATTCACCAAATAACCAACCTTCTGGGTATTGTTCCATTTGCGTCGACCATATGGCATCAATACGGGCGATGTCTTTCAATGCTTCTTCACTCAAAGCAAGCTTTCTTTGAGCGCGGCAGTTCATCGGCATTTCATTTCTGACGGCAAAAAATCCAGAGTGCATCTCTGCCGAAATCGCTCGGGCATGGGCGCGTTCTTTCACTGATTTAGGCCATGCTGCGCCGTCCAAGTAAGCTTCGTTAACGTATTCGAGAATCGCCAGTGAATCCCACACAGCAACGTCACCGTCAACCAGGGTTGGAACTTTGGCTGTTGGTGTCACTGAAGCTAGTGTGTCGTAAAAATCAGACGTGAATAGCTTGAGCTTGATGACTTCCGCATTGAGGTTATAGTTGTCGAATATTAGCCATGCGCGTAATGACCAAGTTGAGTAGTTCTGGTTTCCAATATAAAGCTGCATCGTTGCTTCCTTGCGTTTAGTGGGTATGCTTTGAGACTTAGGGTAAGGTATTGAGCCTTAGGGGCATGCATTTGAGCTTAGGGGATTGTATTGCGGCGCACTAACGGATAATTTTGATGCAATACATTAATAAAAACGATGGGTAGTGATTTCAATATGGATATTGATGCTTTGCGAGGCTTTCTCGCGTTTGTAGAAACCAGTAGCTTTACTCGTGCAGCGAAACAGATCAATCGCACCCAATCGGCATTCAGTGCGCAGATGCGCAAACTGGAAGAAGAGCTCAATGTGACCCTTTTCCAGAAAGAAGGCCGTAATCTCGTGCTGACAGAGGCTGGCTTAGCGCTGCGTTCTCATGCTGAACAGTTGGTCGCCCTCCACAATACCGCCCTCAAGCAAGTAAAGCGTTACGAAGACAAACAACCTCTAAGACTCGGTTGCCCTGAAGACTACAATGACACTATTCTGCCAAAAGTGATTCGCCTGTTGCAGAAAGCAGAACCCACCTGTTCTATTCAAGTATTCAGCCTGCCAAGCATTACGCTCAGAGAGTGGTTGGATGATGGCAGGCTTGATGCTGCAATTGTCACCCGAGCGCCTGACAGTGAAGAGGGCTATTGGCTGACCAGTGATGTGGGTGTATGGATAAGCAGCCAAGACTATGTGTTCGATGATTCTAAACCCGTCCCATTAGCCTTGTTTCAGACCGATTGTAAGTATCACGCAGCGGCAGTGAATGGCCTAACTAAACAGGGTACGCCTTATCAGTTGTTGGCGTGCAGTAATACCGCTTCGGCGCAACGTGCCATTGTTAAGGCAGGTTTAGCGATTGGCGCGATGGGTAAGCTGAGTGTGACTTCTGATTTGAACATTCTGGAAGATATGCCACCACTGCCTTCGGTGGATATTGTGCTGATTTTAGCGAGCAAACATCACCCAGTGTTAGACAAAGAAGTGCTTAACCAACTTGTAGAGTTGGACTCCAATTAGATTTTTGCTCGGTGAGGGTAATGTTGAGTGCGGAGCTAAAATAGATAGGCCGAGAACATGCTGTTTCGCGGAGGAAATAGTGTTTCTCGGCCTTATTTTTATGGAAGACTGAACGTGAGTTAAGAGAGCTTAAACTTACTCAATTCTCCGTGTAAATCTCCAGCTTTTACGGTCAGTTCATTACTGATTGCTACTGATGATGTCATGGTGTCCATCACTTCCACTGCTGTATCATTGATGATCACTACATTGCGGTTAATCTCTTCTGACACAGAGCTTTGTTCTTCAGCCGCGGAAGCGATCTGATTGTTCATGTCATTAATCACTTCAATCGCTTGGTTGATTTCAGACAAGGCTTGATGTGCAGCTTCGGTTTCACTTTTTGTGTTGTTCGCTTGATTCTGGCTTTGCTCCATCAGTACCACAATAGATTGAGTCTCTTGTTCTAAGCGAGCCAACATAGAGCGAATCTCTTCTGTTGAACCTTGAGTTCGATTCGCTAGGTTACGAACCTCATCAGCAACCACTGCAAAGCCTCGACCAGCCTCACCTGCACGAGCTGCCTCAATCGCGGCATTCAGTGCAAGTAAGTTAGTTTGCTCTGCAATGCCACCAATCTCGCTCAAGATACCCTGAATAGCGGTGCTCGAATCGACTAAGTTCTGTGTTTGTTGCTGCGCATCGTTAACCTGCACAGCCAAGCTGTCTACAGCACTGGCGGCATTGTCCATGCGCGTCATACCATTGAGACTGTTGCTTTGCACTTGGCTTGCTGCTGCAGCTGCTTGAACCGCTGAGTTCGCCACTTCTTGCGCTGTTGCACTCATTTCATTGATAGCAGTGGCAAGTGAGTTCACTTCGTTAACTTGAGAATTCAGCTGGTCACGTGAAACTTCAGCACGAGCTTGGCCTTCTGTCGCGTTTTTATCCACTTGGTCAGCCGTTACCATCACGGTAAGTAGCATCTCTTGTATGCGAGATAGGAAGGTATTGAACCAGTGTGCAAGCTGAGCGGTTTCATCCTTACCTTTCACTTCAATGCGATAAGTTAAGTCACCTTCACCCTGTGCTGCATCTTTAAAGCGTTCCACTAAGTTGTTCAAAACCTTGCCCAAAGAGTTAGCAATGAATGCCATTGAGGCAATGCCTAGAAGAGCGGCGATGATTCCCGCCCACACACCTTTTTCAAGTGCTTTTGAATTCTGAGCATCACTCCACTCGGTGTAGTCATTGACGCTTTTGGCTAGGTGACTACTAGGAACAGACACCATGACTACCCATGGCGCATCACTGGTATCAATGGCAGTAATCGCGTACTCATCGCCGCCGAAAGTCACAAGACCGGCGCCTTCTCTGTTAGCGATAGACTGAATCTTTGACCATTCAGATTCCAATTCAGAAGAGACTTTTTTACCCACCATATTTCCAGCTCGGCTGTTGGCCAGTGTAATGCCTTTCCATGAAGTGATTAGGATTTTTCCTTGACCATCAAACAGGTTACGCGCAAGTAACTCACTTTGGCTTTGGAGTTCATGTAGGGATAAATCAAAGCCTAGCGAGCCGATGATTTTTCCGTCATGTTTGATTGGTTGGCTGATGGTGGTAATGAGCTCTTGTTTGCCGCGCACTGAATAAAAATACGGTTCCATCACAAACGTTTTACCTGTTTGATATGGCATTAAGTGCCAGTCATCTTTGCGCTCACCGTTGCTGTTGAGCTCGGTATTGCTAAAGCTTTCCATTGCGACAGCATCAAAGCTGTTCTGGTCATTGGGAGAGAAGAAAGGCGCAAGGTAGCCCTGACTGTTAAAACCTAACTCAGTGTTTGAGCTTAACTCGATGTTTGAGCCAGATTCGATATTCGAGTCTGATTCTGTGTTAATGCTCAGTTCCGTGTTCGAGTCTTGTTGGTTATCTGAAATCAGCGACGTCTCTGAGCCATTTTCGCTGTTCACGTTGAGCTCGTTATTCAAGACAGACTGTTGTGACCATGTCTTATCTTCCCAAACCATGTAACCCGCAAATACAGCTTTGTTTTGTGCTTCCAATGCCGCAGTAAACTGTTTCACGATAAGCTCTGCACTTGCGTCGGTTTCTGAACTTAATTCGATGATTGAGCGCACTTGTTTAAGGTTCGCTAATACGGGGTTGAGCTGGTTAGCGATGTTCAAACCTTGTTGAAGTGCCGTGTTTTGTAAATCCGTAGCGGTGGCCTCTGTCAGCTGCGTTTTTACTTTTTCAGTGACTTGTTTATTCACATCGGTAAATGCGTTGGTCGTCATTCCCATGGCGATTAACAGAGTGAAAGCCATCGCTCCGCCCGCACTCACCGCAATTCGCGTTCGTATACTGTTAAACATATTATCTCTCTAACCAAATAGTGGTAGTTTTTCAGAGATTTTAAACAAGATACGTGAATGGAAAATTCTAAATAATGAACATAATAAGAATAGGGTGATTAAAAATATAAATAGGATGGTATAACGCTCCGGATTATGTCTTTTAGAGAGGAGCTATAAGATAGGTGTATGGTTGTTTTTATTCTATTATCTAATTGTATTTGTTGATATTTTATACTTGATGCCGTTTTTAATTTCCGGGTAAATCAGGAGGTTGTAGTTTGAGGATGTTGTGGATATATATTACTCATTATATGACATCAGTCACATTTTAATTTCATCCGAAGTGTGGAATCCCCACTTAAAAAGTATGTATTTATACTTTGCAGACTAAATTCAAGTAACTGGGCCATTGATCATCTTGATTATTAAAGAATCCCCAAGCTCTTTAGCTTTCGATAAATGGTATTGCGGCTGATCCCCAGTATTCTCGAAGTCTTGCTGATGTTGCCTTGATTCGCTTGATAGGTTTGTAGCAAAGTTTCCTCAACGGTACTTCTTAAATCGTTATTCGTTGTGCCTTTGGTGGTATTTTGAGTCGTCAGTTGATGCTGATTATCTTGCGCTAATAACGTGAGATGTTGAGCAAGATGGCCAGGTACATGTTCTAGCGTGAGTTGTGGTTCATCACTTGCCAATAGAGCAGCAACCTTAAGTAAGTTGTCCAATTCGCGGATATTACCCGGCCATGAATAGGCGCACAGCAAACTCATGAGGTGTGGGCAAATTGATTGTTCACCCTCGGCGTATTTACGATGAATATGCTCGATTAAGGCGTGCTTGTCTTGTCGATGTTGCAGGCTTGGTAAAGTGAAGGCCAAGCCATTCAGGCGATAAAAGAGATCTTGTCGAAATTCTCCAGTTGCGACTAGCTGCTCTAGGTTTTTATGAGTCGCGGCGATGATCTGACAATCGACTTGGTAGCTCTGATTTGAGCCAACAGGCACTACTGACTTATCTTGTAGAACATGCAGCAATCGACACTGAGCCTCTAACGGCATGTCGGCGATCTCATCCAAAAATAGAATGCCCTTGTCTGCTTGACGGATTTTGCCTTGGAACCCTTTGTGGCTTGCGCCAGTAAAAGCGCCCGGCGCGTAGCCAAACAGCTCAGATTCGATAAGATCTTTCGGCAGCGCACCGCAGTTCACCGCAACTAACGGTGACGATTTACGTTGGCTTTGCTTGTGCAATGCTTTAACAAACTCGCCCTTACCGACCCCCGTTTCTCCTAAGATTAATAGGCTGATCCCTTTGTCGATTACCTTGTTGGCCTGCTGCCAAGCATGTTCAATTTGTTGTTCACCATGGTGCAAATCGCACGATGCTGCAATGGAACGCGTGCGTTTTGCAGTTGGTTGTTTGAGGTGCTGTTTCTCAAACACAAAGGGCGTGTCTAATGAGGTTCGGTTGAAGAGGGTATCTATGCATTCGCCGACGATCGAGGTTTGATCCAGCAGTTGAGAGGCGACCTGATTGTGCGCCACTACCTCACCAGCTTCATTGGCTATTACTATCCCTTGCCAACCACTGTGTAATAAAGATTTCTCACACGCGAGATCGATTCGAGTGGTGCCTTGTGGGATATGACTCAGAAGTTGATTTTCAACAAGCTGAACCATATTTTGAACCAGTAATTGCACCGAGCTGTCGTGTTGCTGTTGTTCACTGGTGATGTCCAATACGCCAACCATTTGACCTTGATGATCAAACACCGGGCTTGCTGAACAACTGATAAATCGATGCTGGTGGATGAAGTGTTGTTCGCCAATGATGGATACGGGTTTCGCTTCAACAATCGCGGTGCCAATCGCGTTGGTGCCCTTAAGTTGTTCCTGCCAACATGCTCCCGAGCTGAGTGCAATTGACGTCAGCTTCTCTTTAAACCGCTCTTGTCCCCAACTTGCCAGAATTACCCCTTCAATATCCGTCAGAATCAAACGACTGTCAGTGCGTGCAAACATCTGATTAAACAGAGGCAGAGCATTACGTTCGACGATATGAATCAAGTCGGACGATTGATGACGTCGCTGTTTAAGGAGCGATTGTGGCAGGCGAATGTCTTCGGGAAGTCGTCTCTGTTTTAGACCCGCTTCTGTGCTGCGGTGCCAAGAGGATGAAAGCCAATCTGAGGTGTTTGCTTGTTGAAGATGCATGACTGTTCCATGTCGTAACAGTGAGGGTGTACCAATTTGGAACAGTTGAACACTGGAGTGGTTTCCAGACGTCCGTTCAATGCCAACTCACTTAGGGTTGTAAACGTTTGGTAATCATAGTTTTACAATTTGTTAACAACAAGTTTTGAAGTTCTGGCGTGTGATTTGCGTTGTTACTGTTGTGAAGAAAACACGAAGTATCAGTGTTTTAAACAGAAAGCATAAACATGGTGGCTCTCTTCTTACGAGCTTTCTTCTCACGGGATCTGTTCTCAAGGGAAGCCGCCATGCTAGCTCGACAACATAAGCTCAATAACGAATGAACAACGACTAAAAATCTAAGAAGGATCTAACTATGATTTACGCACAGCCGGGTAGTGATAACGCAGTGGTTAACTTTAAAGCGCAATACGATAACTTTATCGGTGGCGAGTGGGTGAAGCCTGTCAACGGCGAGTACTTTGATAACACTTCCCCAGTGAATGGTCAGGTGTATTGCCAAGTGGCACGTTCAACCGAGGCGGACATTAGCTTGGCACTTGATGCGGCGCATGCTGCTCGTGCAAGTTGGGCTTCGACCAGTGTAACTGAGCGCTCCAACATCCTGCTTAAAATTGCCGACCGCATTGAAGCGAACCTTGAAGAAATCGCAGTCGCCGAGACGTGGGAAAACGGCAAGCCTGTGCGTGAAACTTTGGCAGCAGACATTCCTTTGGTTGTCGATCACTTCCGTTACTTTGCGGGTTGTATTCGTGCGCAAGAAGGCAGCGCAGCAGAGCTCGATTCAAACACCGCAAGTTATCACTTCCCAGAACCTATTGGTGTGGTGGGGCAGATCATTCCTTGGAACTTCCCGATTTTAATGGCGGCTTGGAAACTGGCACCTGCACTGGCTGCGGGCTGTTGTGTGGTGATTAAACCTGCCGAGCAAACACCGACATCGATTTTGGTGATGATGGAGAAGATCGCTGATCTTCTGCCTGCAGGCGTGGTCAACATCGTGAATGGTTTTGGTAGCGAAGCGGGTCAAGCGTTAGCAACCAGCGATCGTTTGGCGAAGCTAGCCTTTACCGGTTCGACAGAGGTCGGTCACCACATCCTGAAATGTGCCGCAGAAAGCTTGATTCCATCAACGGTAGAACTTGGCGGTAAGTCTCCAAACATCTACTTCCCAGATATCTTTAACCATGAAGACGAATACCTTGATAAGTGTGTCGAAGGCATGCTGCTTGCGTTTTTCAACCAAGGTGAAGTGTGTACTTGTCCATCACGTGTGTTGATTCATGAATCGGTATACGACAAGTTTATCGCTAAGGTGGTCGAGCGTGCTCAAACTATTAAACAAGGTAACCCGCTAGATACCGATACGCAGGTTGGCGCACAAGCTTCAAAAGAGCAGTTTGATAAGATCTTGAGCTACCTAGAAATCGGTCGTCAAGAAGGTGCGAAAGTGCTAACCGGTGGTGAAATCGCTCAGCAACCAGATGATCTCGGCAACGGTTACTACATTCAGCCAACCATGCTGGAAGGGCACAACAAGATGCGTGTATTCCAAGAGGAGATCTTCGGCCCTGTTATCGCGGTGACGACGTTTAAAGACGAAGCGGAAGCGCTAGAGATCGCCAATGACACCGAGTATGGCTTGGGTGCAGGCGTATGGACGCGTGATGCAAACCTAGCGTATCGCATGGGGCGCAACATCGAAGCGGGGCGTATTTGGGTGAACTGCTATCATGCTTACCCAGCACACGCGGCTTTCGGTGGTTACAAGAAATCGGGCATTGGCCGTGAGACACACAAGATGATGCTCGATCACTACCAAAATACTAAGAACCTGTTGATCAGCTACGATACTAATCCGTTGGGCTTCTTCTAATACAGGTTCGTTCTAAAAGTATGAGAATGAATCATGGGTACAAAGAATTACTAACAACGCAGTAGGCTTAATTAAGAAAACAAAAGCTAGAAACCAAAACGCCCAACTCATTTGAGTTGGGCGTTTTTATGTTTGAATCGCTCTAGCTTTTCGAAAAGAAGATCTCTGGCTTGTAGGTTGGGCCTGAATTACCTTCTAGCTGAGTAAGCTCTAATCCTTGTTTTCCTATCAGAGAACCGACCAATTGGCGGTTAAACGGGTAACTGTCAGGGTTGTTAATATACTCTTCAACATCAACCCATTTAGCCTCTGCAATTTCATCGGTGTCTTGAATCGCAATCTCTTGGGTTTGAGCGATAAGGTGGCAAATAAAGTAGAGATTCGATTTACCGAATTGATACGGGTGTCTTGTCGCCATGCCAACCACCGAAACAAATGTGGCTTTGATACCAGTCTCTTCCAAGGTTTCACGAACAACCGATTCTTCAATGCCTTCACCCAACTCAATATGGCCGCCCGGTAATTTGTAGCCTGTCATACCGTGCTCTTTAATCATCAGCACTTGATTATGTTCGTTGGTGATCAATGCGCCTGCGCCCAAGGTGTGGGTCGGAATGAAAGGCACAAACTCTACAATCTCGGATTTATGGATCAGCGTAATTTCGTCTTCCAAACAGTTGTGAAACACAAAGCCAAGTTCAGTCGCCACTGGAATAAGGTGCGAGAGCGAAATAGGCAAGCTAATCCAAATTATGCCTTTGTTATTCTGCTTTGAAAATTCGGTGATCTCGCTGAGTTCGGCATTGAAAGAGTCAGCATCGTGAGGGGCTGTTGCTGGGTCGATGATGATGCCGTTAAATTTGTCGAGCGTAAATTCCACGGGTGATCCTTTATTATTTTTGATTTATAGGGAGTCGAGCATAGATGGAGCTTATAACATCTTAAGGGCTTATAACACCTGCTCTGCTTGTAGCATTTTTAAGAGCACGGCACAGTGAGGGAGAGTTTAAGGCGGGCGGCTTGAAACAAAAATTGCGCTAGAAACAAAAACTGCGCTTGGAAGCCAAAGCGCAGTTTTAAATCGGGTCTATTTGGGTTCGACGCTAACGAACATAGTTCGCATCAATACTCACGTACCAGTGCTGCAGTTTGCCGTCGGCCTTTTTGATCCACAAATCATTGGTGTAGCTCTCGATCTTACCGTTAACCGTTAAACTGAACGTGTTCTCGTCGAATTCGCCAAGCTTCACGAACTGGTCTGTGGTAACCAGAAATGGGTCCATGTCGTCCACGCCAACCACATCTGAAATCACATAGTAGTGGTAAGTCAGCGGCTTGCTCGCATCATTCGGGTTGCTGCGGTACGCCACAAGCTTGAATGGTTCCGTTAATGGAAGGTCGAGCGTTTGCTTGTCCATGGTCGCTGGAATCGGGATAAACAGCCAAGCGGTAAACAGACCGCTTAATAAAACCATCAGGAAGAAAAGAGTCTTAATTGCTTTCATAGCAACCTTCAAAATAGGTGATGTAGAAGACGCTATGGTAACAGGTTTGATTTGCCGATTGTAAGAGTATGAATAAGTGAAGGCGACACCCGTCTGTTAGGAAACTTGAACGCATTGACACACTGTTCATAAGTCACTATCTACACTAGTGCGAGTGACCTTGAGATAGGTTGATCATCACAACACCTGCTGCCACAAATAACATACCAACCCACACCATAGTATCGAGGTGCTGGCGGTAAACAAACGTAGAAATCAAGCTCACGGTTACGATAGCCAAGCCCGCCCATAAAGAGTGAACCACACCTACAGGCATCCCTTTCATGGCTTGGCTCAAAAATAGAAATGCCGCCAAATGTCCTGAAATCACTAATAGATCAGGGATGGGTTTAGACAAACTGAAACCGTCGGTTGCTTTAAGTGCTACGTGAGAAAGTGCTTCCGCCATCACGCCCATCATTAAGAAAAACCAGCTCATAGTCGTACCTTTTAGTTGTATTGTTTTTTGTTGGTATAGCGGGGGTATTTGAAAGTGTTAATCGTTGTTGCTGATCTTTAGTCACAGCGTATTTGCCCAAACAGCAGGCACAAAAAAGCCCACACCTCACGCTTTTGCAAGGTGTGGGCTAATTCGGTGTGACTACTTGTTTAGGTAAGCAGCATGGAAGTCAATGTGTTCATCAATAAAGCTAGAGATGAAGTAGTAGCTGTGGTCGTAACCTGGCTGCATACGTAGCTCTAAATCGGCATTGGTTACCTTAGCCGCTTCGACTAATTGCTCAGGCTTAAGCTGTTCAATCAGGAAGTTATCGGCTTCGCCTTGGTCAACCAACATTGGCAGTTTAGTGCCTTTGGTTTTTAGAAGCTCAGAGGCATCGTAGTGCTTCCACTCTTCAATATCTAAGCCCAAGTATTGGTTGAAGGCTTTTTGTCCCCAAGGGCATTGCATTGGGTTGGTGATTGGGCTGAATGCGGAGATAGAACGGTAGTTATCTTCGTTCTTAATACCAATCGTTAGGGCACCGTGTCCGCCCATGCTGTGACCTGAAATGGATTTCACCGAAGTCACAGGGAAGAAAGATTCAATCAAAGCTGGAAGCTCTGTTACCACGTAATCGTACATGTGGTAATGGCTGTCCCATGGTGCTTGAGTGGCATTCACATAGAAGCCTGCACCTTGGCCGAGATCGTAACTTTCATTGTCGGCAACGCCTTCGCCACGTGGGCTTGTATCTGGGGCAACAATAGCGATGCCTTGCTCTGCCGCGGCTTTGAACGCGCCGGCTTTTTGCATGAAGTTTTCATCGGTACAGGTTAAGCCTGATAACCAATACAAAACAGGAACTGGGTTTTCTTTGCTTGCGTTAGGCGGCAAGAAAATCGCAAAACGCATGTTGCAGTCAAGCGTTGCAGAAAAGTGGGTGTATTGTTTGTGCCAACCACCAGCAACCTTTGCTTGGCTAATGTTTTCGATTGTCATCTATTGTGCTCCGTTAGGTTGATGGTTTTGGGGAGTAAATTTCTCTATATTACTTAAAGTTTCACCACCCACCGGGCAGGAGGTGGTGAAGACAGTTTGTTGCTTCTCATTTATAGCTTTGGCCTCGACACCTAAGTATCGAGACCAAGGAGAATTATTTATCCATGTGTAGAACAGTACGGATAGATTCACCTTTGTGCATTAGGTCGAATGCTTCGTTTACGTCTTGCAGACCCATAGTGTGAGTAATGAACTCTTGAAGACCAAACTCACCTGCCATGTAGCGGTTAACGATTTCTGGAAGCTCAGAGCGGCCTTTAACACCACCGAAAGCAGAACCACGCCATACACGGCCAGTCACTAGTTGGAATGGACGAGTTGAGATCTCTTGACCTGCACCCGCAACACCAATGATGACTGATTCGCCCCAACCTTTGTGGCAGCACTCAAGTGCTTGACGCATCACGTTTACGTTACCAATACACTCAAAAGAGTACTCAACACCACCGTCTGTCATCTCAACGATAACGTCTTGGATTGGTTTGTCGAATTTAGTTGGGTTGATGCAGTCAGTCGCGCCAAGCTGTTTTGCTAGCTCGAATTTGCTCTCATTGATATCAACGCCGATGATGCGGTTAGCACCAGCCATGCGAGCACCAATGATTGCAGAAAGACCGATACCGCCTAGGCCGAATACAGCAACGTTGTCGCCTTTTTCAACTTTAGCAGTGTTCAATACCGCGCCCATACCTGTTGTTACACCACAACCTAGAAGACAAACTTCTTCAAGTGGTGCTTCTTTGCTTACTTTCGCTAGAGAGATTTCTGGAAGTACTGTGTACTCAGAGAAAGTCGAGCAACCCATGTAATGGAAAATTGTTTCGCCATTGATAGAGAAGCGGCTTGTACCGTCTGGCATTAGGCCTTTACCTTGCGTTTCACGAACCGCTTGGCATAGGTTAGTTTTACCAGATTTACAGAACTTACATTCGCCACATTCAGCTGTGTAAAGTGGGATAACGTGGTCGCCAATCTCAACACTTGTAACGCCTTCGCCGATCATCTCAACGATACCGCCACCTTCGTGACCAAGAATAGAAGGGAAGATACCTTCTGGATCGTCACCTGATAATGTGAATGCGTCAGTGTGACAAACACCAGTAGCAACGATGCGAACTAGAACCTCACCAGCTTTAGGAAGTTGTACATCAACTTCTTCCATTTTTAGTGGCTCGCCAGCTGCCCATGCAACCATTGCTTTTGATTTGATATGAGTTTGACCAGGTTTAATTTCGATTGTCATTGGATGTTTCCTATATATGTCAGTACAGCGGATAACCGTGCAATTAGCTTCAACCCGTTAAGCGTAGTTGAGCTTAATTGTTTCCGCTCTCTCGTTTTGTTGGAGCCAGTATAGGTGCGAGTGAATGTTTTGATAATCCCCTTAAATAGAAAATTATTATTACGTATTTGTAATAATCGGTGTGTTCAGAGGAGTTCGGAGAGAGGGGGATTACTCAGAAAATCTAAGGACACAGTAAACAGGAACTATGTAGGTAAGACATTTATTAGAAACAAATGGGACGTAATTTAATAGCCTATGTGATTTGGTGTGGTGGTCATCAACTTGTTTAGAGTTTTGTGAGTTATTAAGGGCTGTGATTACCGAGGGAGGTTGACGGTCTAAATACCGAAGGATTCTGTCGTTGCTTTATTCATAGTAGTCCACTATTGCAGATTAGTTTCTATTCGATAATTGATTCCTCGGCACGTGCCTCCCGTAATTCTCTTGTATTCAGCTTTTCTTCAAGCCAGATGTTCCTTACTGTTGAGTGACTAATCGAGATGTTAAAACGCTTTCTCATCTCACCACTTATCCTAATAGAGGTTAGGTGAGGCGATTTGAGTGTTAATGAGATGACGATATTTCGAGTCTTTTCATCGATGCGATTATTGTTGTGTGATTGACCATACAGACGTTTCAAAGCAAGTGGGCCATGGGCTTCAAGTAATTGACGGTTGTTGTGAATGCTTTTGACAGAACAACCGCTTTGTCGAGCCGCTTCTCTAACATTCCCTAACTCATTGGCAAGCTCTATAGCCTCGATCTTTTTCTGAACCTCTTCTCCGTATTCTTTCCTAGAGCTAGGCTCAGTAAGCTCTTTAATCGATAACTCTCGGTCGGCAAAATAAGCCGTAAAACCACCATCAAGTTGCTTACGTAGTTCGACTTGTTGACTCACGATAGAGTGCCGTAATGGGGAGGTAATTTGATACATTGCGTTGGCGTAGCTGAAGGTATGATCTCGACGGATTTTTCGATATTCTTTTTGAATACATATCGCGTCAATGTTGAGGTACTTCGGAACGGGTGTATGCTCAGAGCGCATTAATTTGGCGTTGACTGTGAGGGTCGTTGCCCAATACTCAGGGATGAAGGTATTTTGTAGGTAGTTATTTGCACTGATCATATCAGTAACCCCAGCCAGCCTTAACTCAGGGACTAGACGATCTTGGAACGTATCAAAAGCACGTTCGATGCGACCCTTGCCTTGAGGCGAATTGGCAAAAATAATTTCTATACCCAGCTCTTCACAGGCTCGTTGCATCTGGGAGAAGTGGCAACGTTTTGGTCCACCGAAGATGCCCGCTCTATCGACATAAAGAGTCTTAAAAAGCCCTTTTTTCTTGATATAAGTTTTCATTACTTTGAGGCACCCTTCGGTGGTTTCTGAAGGAAAAAACTCCGCATGAACCTCACTGGTTGCATCATCAATCATGGCGATAAGACAGGATTTTTTATCACCGAACCAAAGGTGCGGACTGCCGTCCATTTGCAGCATTAAGCCTTCGGCTTCCATACGCTCACGTCGTCTTCTTACCTTAGAACGTCGATGTTTGGCTCGTTTTACATGATGGATTTCATGTGCCCAGGTACGAAGCGTCTCCCGTTTTACTTTGATGCCTTCAAATACCTCTAACATATCGGCGAGATGAAGCATGTTAAAGTCGTAATACTTGGCCTTGGCTTTGTTGCGTAATTAAATTTAAAGATAGAACTACCCCGTTTCGCGTATTTCT
>NZ_JBGONH010000047.1:0-40628 GCF_041439075.1 Vibrio sp. FF145 | reverse complement strand
TATTCATCAACGAGTGCCCACACAGATTGATAGGTTTAAATTGTTAAAGAGCTTTGCTTGTCGAAACTTTCTTTTTACAAAGAAACCCTTGAAAGCGGACGTGAATTTTAGCGATTTAATTTTAAGTGTCAAACACTTTTTAAAATTAATTCCTTTCGAACTTTCCGTCTTACTGATTACCGCTGAAGCCTTGTAGCGACTGCCGTGTCAGTGAGGCGGCATTATAGAGATCATCGAAAACATGGCAACCCCTTTTTTGATAAAAATTCAAAAAAATTGCTTAAGCGTCTACTTTTACGTCAAAACCCTCTTTCATAGGCCAAAGCTCATACAATCAAGAGCATATAACTTAGAATTTCGCGACTAGATCTTTCGAGAATGTCTCTATATCCAGTTCTATACTCCACTTTTCACTCAGCTCCACTATGTTATCTAGAGATTTCTGAACCGTTTTTATCGTCAATGTATTGTTATCTAGGTCGTATACCTGTTTTTGCGTAGTGTAATAGAAGTAAAGAATAGTTAATGCTTCTCGATCGCCTTGCTCAGCTTTTGGTTGAATACGCTTAAGCTTACGATAGATTTGATTGTGAATTTGTTTCAGGTTCCACACATAAAGCGCTTCTTTAAAGTAATCATGCCCTTTCACACGGCTCGCAATAAAGGCATTCAAGGCGACTGATAAAATCACCCCGAGTACATTCAAATGGAAATTACCCGTCGATTCCCCAGTAACGGAGCCAGCTGAACCAAAAAGTTCAATCAGAACGCTACCGAATACAATGGCAAACAAGGCGAGTGACCCAACCAATGAAACCAACAGTAGGTTCATCTTCTTTCTATATTCTTCTTTATTAATCTTCTGTAACTTCATCGACTACTTCCTTATGTAATACCAATCGTAGTAAATAACTGTTCACCCTAGCTGGTTAAAACGCTTAATAACTGCGTTAGAAATTTTGATTGTAGAATAACTACTTATCGAAACTCTTTGTCGAATAGAGCCGCCTTGTTCTCAAGCCTTTTCCCTGCGCTATTTATGATCACTTACTGTGATTGGTATAAGTCACCTAATAATTTGCGCATACTATCTATGTAAACCTTGGTTAGCT
The DNA here is from genome assembly GCF_041439075.1 of Vibrio sp. FF145. Classification (NCBI taxonomy): domain Bacteria; kingdom Pseudomonadati; phylum Pseudomonadota; class Gammaproteobacteria; order Vibrionales; family Vibrionaceae; genus Vibrio; species Vibrio sp. FF145. The sequence continues at coordinate 39,516 of NZ_JBGONH010000047.1, read as the reverse complement.
TCAACCTTTACCATCTTGTAATGTGGTCACTCTCTATTTAATACGTAGAGTTCTTGTGGTCAGTACTATACATAACTCCATTTGACTTCATTAATAGAAAAGAGTTACATACCGCCATAATTTTTAGTTATTCATCAATTCATGTTGATTAAGCCTATTTCGCTTTATCACATACTGACAAGGTACATCCCATGCGTTCATTTGTATTACGCGCTCGCGCAGCCCCTACAGAGAGCAAACTTATCTTAGAAGGTGTAGGGCAAGACGCTCATACTGAGATTCTGGCTCATACTCTGATGAACACGATCTTCGTTGCTCAATCTCATCGTGAGAATGTCACCGTGCACCTTGTGTTAGAAAGTACTAAAGACTTTTCACGTACCATTACATTCGATTCAAACGAGATCACTAACATTGGTGGCTTCCATGAGTCTGCATTGTTATCTGCGGTAGTAAGAGCGGTTGACGCTTCTCAAGGCATGACAAAAGAACAGGCACGTCAGGTTGAACCGGGCATCACTGTTCGTACTATGAGTTTTGAAAAGTTGGTTAAAGAACTGGCTGAAGACCACCAGCTGTACATGATGGATAAGAAAGGCGACTTTATCCGTGACGCAGAGATTGCGGAAAACCCATGTTTCCTTCTAACTGACCATATCCCTATGCCGAAGAAAAGCTACAACAGCTTGAAGCGTTTAGGGACAGAGAAAATCAGCTTAGGTCCAAACATGTTGTTTGCTTCTCAGTGTGTTGTGTTGATCAACAATGAACTGGATGTGCGTGGTTTTTGATATCCACAGCTCTCTCTACGATAGTTTTCTCTAAAACAGAAAGTCTCTCTAAAACAGCAGTTCGCTATAAAAAATAGCTAGCCCTAAAACCATAAATGGAGCGATACACGCTCCATTTATGGTCAAATTAGCGTGCTAATTAAAAACGCACTTCGACGGTCATCCCTTCAATCCAATATTCTCTAGGCAAATCAGCCGTAAAGTTCAATGCTACTTTGAGATATGCTGGCTGCCCTTCAAAAGGGCTTGCTAATTGAGTCGGCAACTTACTGACGATTTCTACCGAATCTGCAATCTCAGCCTCAAAAGTACTACCATTAGGAAACCTTACCTTGGTATGAGCTCCTATTATCGCATTCTCTAAATATTTAGGGTCTAAATACGCGACCACTTGCGGGATGGTAATCTTCGCTATCGTTACCAGTTCATCACCTTCAAACACTCTCTGTCCTTCAACGACATGGATATCGACAACGCGGCCTGCATAGGGAGACTTAATCGACAGCTCTTGTTCAACAACACGTTTAAGTGCTAGATCTTTCATTAAAGCACGTCGAGCCTGACTAACCGGACCCGCTAATTCTCTTTCTTGTTCAGCTAATTTCGCATTTTGATAATCAAGTTTTTGTCCATTAAGCTGATTATTAAGTGAGTTACTCATTCCCACTATACTTGCATAGTCCACATCGGATACCTGACCTTTTTTCCTATATTCTTCATATCGCGTTTGAATTTGCTGTACCGTGTTTAAATTACTGCGCGTTTCTTCAATGCCTTTCAAGTGCAGTAAGCCAATATCATCAGGAAACCTGATTTCTAAATCTAATAACTCAGCATGAAGAAATTCGATTTGCGCTTCCACTTCCATATTAGTCAACTGAATCGCTGTCTCTGATTTTAGGATTTGACTTCCATCGTCTACTGGAATTGGACCGACTACTCCTGCAACTTTAGAGGTTAAGGTTACAGGATGCGAGGTAATGATTGCCGGAGCAATAACCAGAAAATTTGTCTTTAAGAAAAAATACGCTACGAATAATAGAGGGCTAACCACTAAGCTTAAGATTAAATACCAACGAAAGCGGTAGCCTCCTCTTTTCGCTTGTCCGTAAGCAACTTTGACACCATCATCCGATTGAGGGTTATTCTTTTTATCAAGATGAAATTTCACTTTCATTGTTAAAACCTTTTGCCTTTTTTCAATACCCACCAAGGAGCCATACTGGATTCTTCATGACTTCTTCTAAATAACTCATTCACCATAGAGAACGCCGTAATCAACCGCATAAAGAACTGATAAAACGGATACAAGATTAGCCATTTTGCCATCTTAAGATCTTCTTTCGCTCTTTCGGAAACCAACCCAATATAGACAGTAAAAAACAACAACACTGTCGACAAATAGACGCAGTAGATAAGGATCAGAAGTGCAGCAACAAAATCGAAGGGGTAAGCCCAAAATATGTAAAACATGAATAGCGAAACTAGAATGGGCAGCAATACGTTTTGTAGAACGCCATAAACTAAAGTAAATATAAAGTTTCCCCAACCGAGTAATCTAGGGGTTAGACCTTCATTGTGTTTCCTTAAAAACAGAAATAATAAGTCTCCATCCCATCTTAGCCTTTGTTGTACCAACCCTTTCAGTGTATCGGGTACATCAGTATGGCCCACAGCTTTAGGTGTAAAAGCGAGTTTATTGTTTGGATGTCTTTTCTTGTACTGTTTGAGCCTCATCGTTAAGTCGAGATCTTCAGCAGTATGAGTATCCCACCCTCCAACTTGCTTCAAAGTGTTCTTTCGAAAGGCACCAAATGCTCCTGATATATTATTGAGAACACCCCAGTTGGATAGCCCCGTCTTACCCGCTTGCATTGATAACATATATTCAAGAGACTGCATTCGCGTAAGCAAATTTTCTTGCCAGTTTCTAACGCGTAAAGCACCTCCAGAAGCAATCACATTCTTATCAGTAAATTGCTTCATCATTTGTAACGCCATGTCGTTATCAAAAGAAGTATCACCATCAACATTAATAACAAAGTCACCAGTAGCGTTATCTAAACCAGCATTTAACGTTGATACGCGACCTCCTCTTTGCCACTTAGGAATGACACGAACATCTCTGTTTCTTACCGTTTTATGTCTTTGCTCCCCTCGCATTGCAGCTAAGTAGGTATCTTCATTTTGAGTTGCTCCATCGACTACGGCTAAAATCTCAATCTTTCCGGGATAAAGCTGTTCAACAAGCGTGTCGATCGTTATCTCAATTGCATCTCCTTCTCCATAACAAGTAATTACAAACGAGATGCTTGGGTATTCTTTTATCTCTATATCACTGGCCGAATAAGACCAGCGAAAGATTCCACTTAACACAAGCAGAAAGAGTGGGAGCTCCACCATAATCATCATGGGGAAAAGCATTAGCCAAAGCTCAGAGTTCTCTAAAAGCATCCCCCAGAAGTACTGTTGGAGATCAAGGCTAACTGACAGCATAGATTTCACTGACTTTACTTTCTAACCAATAACCAACATCTTCTTTCATTGTTGGATCGGGTATACCCCATGCAAAGACATTCAGCGTGAAATCGTCATCTTCGATTAAAGAACAAAGTGCTTCTATTTTCCCGCGTAATACTTCTATATGTTCCATCTTAGCTTTAGGCATAAATACAAGAAGAACATCGCTTTTAAACTGACAACAAATATCAGAATCTCTAAACAATCCGTTTAAACGCTCTGTAATTTGCTCGATCAAAGCAAACATTTTTGCGTCTCCATTTTTAGACACATACTGCGCTAAATCAGGCAGGTGTAACCCCAATAATAAGTGCTCTTCTTCGTGGCGAAGTGCAATCCTATTAACCCAGCTAAGAAGATTAGAAAAATACCCGCCGTCTACTTTCCCGCTTAAGGTCAGTTCAGGCGCCGATAGCTTCACTCCATGACGGAATATATACTCTCCCTGAACTCCAAGTTTCAGCGAATAAATCTTCCTAACAACCAACTTTGAAATATCGTTTTTTGTACCACACTCGAAACAAGAAGCTAATGTCTCCGCCTCAGAAAAAGAGTGAGAGCATGAGTTACATGTATGAGTTTCTAAAGGGCGATCATAATCCACTCCAATATGTCGAAGCTGAGTCAAACATTTCGGGCATTCTAATTTTTGATTGCGTTTGAAAAGCCCTTGTTCAGCAACATGGCCACACGTGAAACAATGGAGAGAGGTACGCTCAGTAATATCAATGTCTTTGCAAGAAGGACACGCTTCGATGTAGTTTAAGTGGGCACTGGCACATTCATGACACACTCTTACTCGATCGATTAAATCCTCAATTTCAAAAGTGTCTCGCTTAGTCTCTGATAATACAAAACGATAAGTTGAACTTAACTCCGGATAGTAAAGCTCCACTAACGGATAGGAATATATCGATTTATGAGACAAATATTTGTGAGGTGATAATCGACGTCTTTGATCCAAGCCTAACCACCCAACAAGAGGGTCTAATGTATCCGATGTGTCGATAATACTTTCTAACGTTCTGCGGTGTTGAATCACCTCTTCTTCAACACTTTCTGGATTTAAAGTGCCGTCTGATAAACACTCTGATAATGCACTATCTTCTAAAATATAAATCTTCCAAGACCAAAATTTCCTGCTACGGTGGAGTTGGCTCATCACGTCGTCTTGCGAACTAAGATCGCCATTTAGAACTATGACGCCGCCCAATAATTCAGGGAGTTGATTAATGTCACTGACTGGCACGAGCTCAAATGATTCTCTGGTTTCAAGTGTAGGGGTTCCAAGGCAGTAAATTTTCAACTTATCTTTCATTCATTAACTCCAAGTCTTTTGACGCTGTCATCGTTGAATTAAAGCTAAACAAACGTTAATTTTGAACGATGCTATTTCATTATTCACCCTTACATAAATACTAGATATCGATATGAAAACCGTCCAATAATCAGCCAAAAAGATTAAATAAGCTCACCAATTAATTGACACCTACGAAACATGAATATTGTTAATACTTGGCATCAAAGCGGTTACATTCAAGTCTAAAAGTAGGGGTTGATGAGTGTTATTTTCGATAGCAGCACTTCCGGAATAATAGCGTTCTCAAAAAAATCAAGCCTAATGCCCATGATTTTTTGACCTCCTAAACACAAAAAGAGCTCAACTAAGTGAGCTCTTTTTTATTATCTATATCTTGCTATCAATGGAGTTATCTAGGAATCAGACCCGATTAACCAAAGATGAAGCTGTATAGGAAGCCTGCCCCCATCGCCATGCTTAGGATAACGAATAGGAATGCTGCAATCATTTGGTTCTTGAAGATTGATTTAAGCAGGATAACTTCCGTTAAACTTGCACCTGCACTACCAATAATCAATGCCATTACCGAACCCAACGCCATGCCTTTCTGAACTAGAGCAGCACTTAATGGGATTACCGCTTCAGCACGAATGTACAGTGGAATACCAATCACGGCTGCTACTGGAATCGCATACCACATACCTTCACCAGCGTACTGTGCAATTAGGTCTGTAGGAATGAAGCCGTAGATGAATGAACCAATCGCAATACCCATCATTAGGTAAGGGAAAACTTGTTTGAAGTCTTTCCAAGTTGAGAACCAAATTCTCATCCAACGGCTAGGTTCTTTCTTCTCTACAATCTCAGCAGTCGCGCTTCCATCCGCAGAACAGCATGAAACCGTGACTTGTGGCTCTTCTTTTTTAGAATCGCAGCAAGATGTCTCTTTCGCCATTACTGGCGCAGGTTCACCACATGCACTTGTACCACATGAAGATTCCGCTTTAGCCGTTGCTGCTTTTCTAGGAGCAGAGTCACCACAGCTAGTGCCACAGCTTGAAGCAGAACCTGTTGATTCATACGCTTCAGGTTTTACGTAACGCTCAAAGCCAAGCTTCTCAAGTGCGTAACCAGCCACTACAGACACAGTCATTGCTACAAGGAAGTAGAACACAGCGACTTGCCAGCCGAAGGTAATCACGAACAAACCAATGATCACTGGGTTCAATAGTGGGCTACCGAATAGGAACACCATCATTGGACCGAAACCCGCTCTTGCACGCAGCAATCCTTTTAGGAAAGGAATGGTCGAACATGAACAGAAAGGTGTAATTGCACCCAATAGTGCAGCAACCACATACCCCTTACCATTACGTGAGCTCAGGATAGATTGAATCTTTTCTGGTGTAAGGAACTCTTGAAGAATCCCAACAATGTAGCTGATCGCTAAGAAAAGGATAATTAGCTCTACTGCTAAGAAAGCGAACATATCAAGTGCGTCTTTTAGCATTGTTAACATTTCATTGCTCATAATTAACTCCAAACTGGATTGAAGGTCGGGCTCTATGAGAAAAGTAACCAACCCTTAATTTCGAATATTCTCGAATTATAGAAATAAACAGCTCCAGATCAAGCATTACTTCGATAAAAATCGAAATGATTTTCGAAAACACAGTTTTTCAATGACTTATACAGACACCGTTTTTAAATTTGAATTCGACATACATTTCGACTAACATCGAAATTAAATCTTGAGGAGTTAATATGAACTTAGAAGTCGTTGCGAAAGCACTTAAAGAGTTGGGGCACCCTATTCGCCTAACCATTTATAAGAGTGTCGTTAAAGCTGGCTACCAAGGCATTGCAGTTGGCGGCCTACAAGAAGAGCTAGGCATTCCCGGTTCTACCTTGTCTCACCACATATCCAGCTTGGCGTCTGCGGGCCTAATCAGCCAAAGACGAGAAGGAAGAACTCTATTCTGCGTGGCGGAGTATGAATGCCTAGAAGGTGTGATTGATTTCTTACAAGACGAGTGTTGCGTAAATGAACAGTGCAACTAATGTACCTTTGAACAGGGCACCTTTGGATAAGGCACCTTTGAAGCTCGAGCAAGTCTGGGCCGAGTATCAGCAAGCGTTAAAGTCATTCCTGCATTCAAAGGTCAACAACTCTGCGGATGTAGACGACTTGCTCCAAGATATCTTGATTAAGACTTATCAGAACTTAGACAAGGTACAAGATGCGAGCAGTGTTAAGGCTTGGCTGTTCCAGTTAGCCAACAACACCATTATCGACTTCTACCGTAAACATGCACGCCAACAACGTGATAGCCAAATTGATGCTGAAGATCTGTGGTTTACCGATTTAGACCACGACTCTGAATTTAAGCAGAAGCTCTCATTGTGTATTGAACCTTTTATTCAGGCACTGCCAGAACAAAGTTCATCGCTACTGCTTGCTGTCGATATCAAAGGTCAAAGCCAAAAAGAGATCGCAGAGGCTCAAAACATCAGCTACTCAACCGTTAAGTCTCGTGTTCAGAAAAGCCGCGGGGATCTTAAGAACCTATTCGAACAATGCTGTAACTTGTCACTGGATAAGCAAGGCAATGTGATTGATTGTGAGCTCAAGTCGGACGCTGATTGCGGTAAGTGCCAATAGAAGTACTGATAGTAACTAGCTCAAACCCATTATTTGAATAGAACAAAGCCAGCAATTGATGCTGGCTTTGTTGTTTTCATAATCTGAAAATCACGCTTTGTTTATGCGAATCGAGTGCTTAAGCGAACCTAGTGCTTGATCGTACCGAACTACGCCGCTTCCGCTTTTACGACCGGTTGATAGCGTCCCGGTTTATGGTTCATCGCCAAAATCAAGTTGGTTACTATCGCACCCAGTACAGACAGAAGAACCAGCGACACATCAACGATAAACAGTGAAAGCACAACAATCGTACAATCTAGTGCCATCTGAACCTTACCCGCACGAATCCCAAAACGTTCTTGTAAGAACAGCGCCAGAATGTTGAAGCCACCTAAGCTCATTTTATGACGGAAGATCACCAACATGCCGGTACCAATCAAGCCACCACCAAGTAAAGCTGCATACAATGCATGAATTTCGGCAATTTGAATCACGTGATACAAGTGATCCACGGCGAACGAAACAATCGAAACCGCGATAAACGTATTGATGGTGAAGCGCCAGCCCATACGAGCAACCGACAAAATATAGAAAGGTAAGTTAAGTGCGAAGAACACTTGGCCAAAGCTCAAATCTGTCACTTTGGTAATGAAGATCGCTAGACCAGCCGTGCCTCCGGTGAGCAAACCGACTTGATTGAAAAAGATAACGCCGAGTGACACTAGCGCGCTACCTAAGATCAGTGCCAATAAGTTTTCGCGAAGGTTATGATCTTTATCCATGTGAATGACTCTCCCTGAATCTTTTAACATCGCGTTTCAGTCCCGTTGAAACGATTGAAGTACAAATTTACGATGTTTAACAGATAAGTCGAGTAAATGCGCAGTGTTACTGAGTGATTAATTTGTATACTAGTTTTTACAGGCTTTAAAATACTTCACTAAAGCAAGCAGTTATATCTAAAAAATTAAATATCCATCCTAAATTCTCCGCTTCTACCACATAATCAGCGAGCTTCGTGTTTTCCTATTTATTAGCTACGTTTCATTCCAACTCCAGCGATGCTTAAATCTATGCATAAAACGCATAGACTAAATCACAAAAGGTCATTTGATACATACCCTACTCGTCATTATGATGCGCGACTTCTTACAACATTGAGCGCATGTAAACACCTTATGTTTTCACAATCTCTTTTTGCCCAACTCGCCAGAATGACGCTATTCCTTGTCATTAGTTTGGTAATTGTGCATCACAATCAGCCATTGATCGATCTCTTGGCTCAGCATGCCGTTAGCAGTGGATGCCACCAGCAGTCAGCGCATGAGCATTCCGGGCACGAACACCACCATAAGATGACTGACCAACACATGTCAGCGCAAGACCACTCACATCACCACCATTAATTTAAGAGTATTAGAATGAGCATTTTCCGTTTTCCTTTACTGGTATGGCTTGGGATCGGCACACTTATTATCAGTCTAGGGATCAGACAGTCATTCGGCATTTTCATGATGCCAATTTCAGAGCATTTCGGCACCGGCCGTGAGTTTTTCAGCTTCGCCATTGCTCTACAAAACCTGCTGTTCGGTGTGTTCCAGCCTTTTGTGGGCATGGCCGCTGACAAATGGGGAGCAAGACGCATCATTATTGCAGGTGCATGTGCTTACGGTTTGGGTTTACTTCTTACCTCAATGTCTACCGAATCAAGCATGCTTTACGTTTCACTAGGCGCATTGGTTGGCCTTGGGTTAAGTGCAACAAGCTATGTGATTGTATTAGGCGCTGTAGCAAAAGTTGTACCTGCAGAGCACGCGGCTAAGGCATTTGGTTTAACCACAGCAGCAGGTTCATTTGGTATGTTCGCGGTAATTCCGGGTGCGCAATACATGTTGAACGAGTTTGATTGGCAAAGTGCGATGCAAGTATTTGGCGTGCTTTGTTGTTTGATGATCTCATTTGCACTGTTTATGCGAGCACCGAAGTCAGCAACCAATAAACAAGTAGAAGACACCCAGACACTGAAAGAAGCACTGTCTGAAGCATTTTCGAACAAAAGTTATTGGTTGATTCATGCGGGCTTCTTCGTGTGTGGTTTCCACGTGATGTTCATTGCGACGCACTTACCAAGTTACTTAGCCGACAAAAACCTACCAGCAAGCAGCGCAGCAATGGCACTGGCTTATGTAGGTATCTTCAACATCTTCGGGTCTTACTTCTGGGGTGTGATGGGCGATAAGTTCAGCAAACGTCATGTAATGTCGGCACTGTACTTAGTGCGTACTGTAGTTATTGGTGCGTTTGTGACTTTGCCAGTGACTGAGTCAACCGCAGCTATCTTCGGTGCGGCGATTGGTTTCTGTTGGTTGGGTACGGTTCCGCTAACGTCTGGTTTAGTTCGTCAGATCTTCGGTGCTCGTTACCTGTCGACGTTGTACGGCTTGGTATTCTTTACTCACCAAGTGGGTAGCTTCTTAGGCGCTTGGGTTGGTGGTCGTATTTACGATTACTACGGTTCTTACGAGCCAATCTGGTGGTCAACGGTGGTACTGGCATTTGCAGCAGCACTGATCCATTTGCCTATCAATGACAAGCCGATTGAGCGACTGAAATTGGCAATGGCTTAGCGTTTAACGCTGACTCCCCCAACAGCAAAAATCGATAAGCAATCCAATAAGAGAGTGGATATTGAAAGGAGCACATCCTGAGATATTCGCTCTCTTTTTTATTGGCCGTTGTAATCGAAATTATAACTAGCGAAACTTGCATAAACCTCACTGAATAATAAGACTATTCTTTTCGTTTTAATTTATAGTATTCACTTGCTCCTTTAAAACTAATCCGCAGGCTTATGGAATACCTAGATCAGACCGCCCTTATCGCAATGGCACTCATTTTTGCAGGCTCATTTGTGCAAACCGCAATCGGCTTTGGTTTGGCCATTGTGGCTGCCCCACTGCTGTTTTTGGTTTCACCAGACTATGTACCTGCGCCTATCTGTTTAGTTGGCCTGTTCATCTCTTTATTCAACGCCTTTAAACACCGTGCAAACATTTCTATTGGCGGATTAAAAATCGCATTACTAGGACGCATTCCAGGCTCACTAGCAGGCGGTGCCTTGTTGGTGATGGTTTCAACGAGCGTGTTGTCACTTTGGTTAGGTTTATTAGTGGTATTTGCAGTGATTGTCAGCTTGCTTCCGTTTAGGTTAGAGCCGACGCCTGCCAAAATGGGCATCGCGGGATTTTTCTCAGGATTCTTTGGCACCAGTTCAGGTATTGGTGGCCCGCCGATGGCGCTACTGCTACAGCACCAAGATGCCAATCAACTTCGTGGCAACTTGTCTGCCTTTTTTGTCTTTAGTTCAATCATTTCGTTGATTGTTCAGATCCCAATTGGCTTCTTCACTATGCACCATTTGATCATCACCATACCTTTGCTGCCTGCTGCTTGGTTGGGTTACAAAGTGGCGTTAATGACCACGCAAAGCATTCCTAAAGAGAAGATACGTATTGGTTCTTTACTGTTATGTTCTATCAGTGGCTTTACTGCCATTTGGCAAGGCTTAGCTGGTTAGTATAGAGATAACGTAAGTACTGAAGGTTGCTTACGTTTTGTAACTATTTTGATGACAGCTCACTCATCTCGATAAGCAAGCTCATATGACTGACTAGTGACGTTATCCATTATGCTCAAATACCCTAATGCGGCGCCTTATTTAAGCTTTAAAGTCAGTACCACACTGTCGTAAATATCTCTATCTGGCGGTAACGATTCCCTCTCATTCACCATCAATGAACCATCAATGAACCATTACTGCATAAACCATTTTTTCATGAGCTTTTTGTATACAGAGCTGAGACTGTTCAAATCAGGCTGAATGTTCAATTGGTAGCGTAGTCCTATTCATAATACGTCTATATACTGCATATTCATTAAGCAGGAAAATGAACACATTCAGTATTAAGGACTTTCAAATGAAACAACTTGGGTTTAAGCAAGTTCTTTTAGTCGCCGTATCAGCAATAATTGCAATAAGTGTAGGCTCAGCCAACTATTTTTCATATCAGAGCAATAAGGAAGCACTGACTGAGAATATTTATCAGAGCACACAAGACCGTATTCGCATTGAAGGGAATAAGGTTGAGACTTACCTAGAAGCAAAAACACAAGCAGTAGCAAAAGTAGCTGCTGATTATCGTCAACATAATTATCAAGATAGACACGCCGAGCGAATGCGCGTGGGCTCATTAGGTGCTGATGTCGCGAACTTAATGATAGGTTTTGACAATGGCGATGCTTATGCCTCATTCGATTACCCGGGCTGGGATAATCACAAAAGCCCATCAAGCTACGACCCTCGCAGTAAAGCTTGGTACAAAGAAGGTAAGCGTTCAGGAAGCCTTGTATATACAGACCCATATACAGACTCCACAACAGGTACCTTAATGGTGAGCATTGGTAAAGATGTTGGTAACGGTGTGGTATTGGCAGACATTCCACTCGATGTTCTAAGTGACACTGTCTCTGAAATCGACCTCAACGGTGCTATTTCGATGATGATGACCAATGACATGACGGTGCTGGCTAGCACATCCAGTGTGGTTAAGGTGGGCACTAAATTAACGGATTACGCTTCTTTGAAAGACGTTGCAAAAAAAGCACAAAATTCAGAAAGCACAATCGTTAATTATAGTATCAACGGCGTTGAGAAAGTGATGTTCAGCCATGCGGTTAGCTATGGTGACAAAGAATGGTACCTACTTGTTGGATTAGACAAAAGCGTCGTATTCGCAGCGCTAGAAGTTGCTCAACAGCAAGCGATTATGATCACGATTGTCTACCTATTGATCAGCGTAGTTGTCACGTTATTCATTCTCAATATTCTTTACAAACCCATCCTAGCGTTGAAAGAAACCATTACAGGGCTATCAAATGGTGATGGTGATTTAACTCAGAGACTCGAAGTAAAGAAACACGATGATTTAGGGCAAATCGCATCTGGTGTAAACCAATTCATCGAGCATATACAAGACTTGATGCTAAAGATTGACGCAGCATCGTCTGAACTGAAAGAAAATGTGCAGCAACTTGAACATAAATCAGATGAAAATAACCACATTTTGAATCAGCACGTGCAAGAAACTGAACAAATTGTCACTGCCATTGAAGAAATGAGTTCAACAGCTGACGCCGTTGCCCAAAATGCAGGTGAAACGGCGCAATCAACTAAAGTCGCGTCGGATATCGGGGAGCAATCACTCAATGCTGTCGGTGATGCACAAATGAAGGTTAATGCACTAGTTTCTGAGATAGAGAACACATCATCGAACCTAGAAAGCATGAGCCAAGAAACTAAAGGGATTAGTGATATTTTGACAGTGATTGGTGAAATCGCTGAACAGACCAATCTCCTTGCGTTAAATGCAGCGATTGAAGCCGCACGAGCGGGCGAGCAAGGTCGTGGGTTTGCAGTAGTAGCGGATGAAGTGAGAGCCTTAGCAAGTCGAACACAAGCGAGTACACAACAGATTGAACAAGCGCTGACTCGTTTGCTTTCAGTGAACAAGAATGTTGAAGAGTCTATGAATAAGACGAAAGGGACTTGTGACGAAACATTTAATAACACCGAGAAAGTGGGCAGCAGCTTAAATGAGCTAACGTCACAAGTAACGGGTATCAATGACCTAAGCATTCAAATTGCAACGGCCGCAGAAGAGCAAAGCAGCGTAACTCAGGAAATTAGTCGTAACATGGTGGCTCTGAGTGACATTGTAAATGAACTCAACAAAAATGGAGATCAAGCTTTGGTGCAAACCAACAATATCTCCCAAGTAAACGAACGACTGGCATCAATGGTTGGTATGTTTAAACTACGTTAATTTCTACTAAAACAGTTAGTTAGAATGAAACCCGTAGTGTATGGAGGTTATAGTTTCAAATAGCATCTATAGTTTTTCAATAGCAGTCATCGTTTAAAATAGCCGCCTTCTCCGAAGGCGGTTTTTTATTCCTCTCTTTCAAAAGCCCCACCAGAGCTCTTCTAGGCAAGTTTATTACTCATTTGCGATCTCTTAGAAACATCGGTAACAAAAGTTCTATTCTTTGCGTCGGAATCAGTGGCACCAATAGGTAAATCAAACCGGCAAAGGCGATAGACGCAGCTAAGTCTTCAGGGCGGTGCATACCAAGCCAAACACGACTATAAGCAACGCCACCAGCCCAAACTAGCAAACCGCCGACTAAGTAAAAACGTTTCGCTTCTAGGAACAAGCCGCCAAAGAACGCCAGACACACGCCAACGAAAATCATGTGCCCAGATGGGAAAGAATAGTCAGTCTCACCTAGCCAATGACGTGTTCGCCACTCACTCACCTTGTCTTGCACAGATGCAATCGCTGCGTTCTTTTCTACCAATGGCAGTTCGTAAAACAGCTCTGGCATTTCAACGACTTCTTGCGTCACCAAATACTCAGAATAAGGACGCGGGCTTTCTGTAGAATGCTTTAAGAAAGTTTTTGCTGCAAAGCTGAGAACCAACAACAAGCCGAGCTGCAGACAAAGGCTGACGAGCTTAGCTTTGGAAAATTTCATCGTGAGCAATACCAAAGACAAAACAGCTAGCGTTACCAAGAATCCTTGATTACCCGCCGAGTAAGTCACAAACGTTATGAAGGCGCCTTGGAAAGGCGAAACCCCAGCCCCAAGGTCAAAATTAGATCCAAAGATCAAAAACGGTACGAGAGAAGACAAACTTAAAACGAGCAGTAATAAGCCTTTGGATTTGTTAGAGAACGGAGATGTCATGACTAAGATCTTTTGGATAAAGTGGATGGATGCTAGCGCAGCTTAGCACTGCCAATATCAATTTTATGTCAAAACGGTCATTAAGCCGTCATGGTCTAACAATGTTCGATTGATGAACCTCTTGAGTATTGATTCGGTGAACAGCCACGCCAGCATCAACAATGTTCGACATCCACTGATGTTCATAGAGCAACAAAGACCACTCAAACCAGCTGATTCAAAGGTCTTATCCCACTAAAGACTGCCGGACACGTTCTGCTGATAAAGTGAACACTTACCCGACTATAAGGCCGGAATCTGAAAAACTTTGCTGTCAGTCCTTTAAATCCACTATTGAAAGGATTACCATCTGGTCTGCTTTCAAAGCAAAATAGATTATTAATTTTTATTCTCAGGGCGGGGCGAAATTCCCCACCGGCGGTATGTCCTTAGCAAAATCTAAAGATAAGCCCGCGAGCGCTCGATTCGTCGAGGTCAGCAGATCTGGTGAGATGCCAGAGCCGACGGTCATAGTCCGGATGAGAGAGAATGAAAACACACTCGTTTAAGTTGGAAAGGTGTACCTATTTATTAGGTTCATGCCTCCAACTTAGACGGGTGCATTTCGTTTTGGATAAAACCATAATGAGCTAATACCAATCACAGTAAATAAATGATCAGAGATAGCGCAGGAAAAACGCTTGAGAACAAGGCAAAATTTTTCGATAAGTAGTTATTCTACAGTCAAAAATTTTAACGCCGTTATCAAGGGTTTTAACCAGCTAGAATGACCAGTTGTTTACTACGATTGATACAAGTCGACTTGTAATGAGTCTGCTTTGTTGTGCTCGGTTGAGATCCCTCATACAGCCCTGATTCTGGTGATATTTTAGGAGTTTAACCATGAATCAGTCTTCACTACTTGCCGAATTTGGCGAACCAATCACTCGCGTTGAAAACGCACTGCAAGCTCTACGCGAAGGTCGTGGCGTGCTTTTACTTGACGATGAAGATCGCGAGAACGAAGGCGACATCATCTACTCAGTAGAACACCTAACTAATGCGCAAATGGCGCTTATGATCCGAGAATGCAGCGGTATTGTGTGCTTATGCTTAACAGACGAGCAAGCGAACCAACTTGAACTTCCACCTATGGTTGTTGATAACAACAGCGCAAACCAAACTGCGTTTACCGTCACTATCGAAGCAAAAGTCGGCGTAACAACAGGTGTTTCTGCCGCTGACCGTGTAACAACGATCAAGACAGCTGCAAACCCAACGGCTAAGCCTACTGACCTAGCTCGCCCTGGCCACGTATTCCCATTACGTGCGCGTAAAGGTGGTGTACTGGCTCGCCGCGGTCACACAGAAGGTACTGTGGATCTAATGCAAATGGCAGGTCTTCAATCAGCAGGTGTCCTGTGTGAAGTAACCAACCCAGACGGCACGATGGCAAAAGCTCCAGAGATCGTTGCTTTCGGTAAAATGCACAACATGCCTGTACTGACCATTGAAGATATGGTGATGTACCGCACTGAGTTCGACCTAAAACTGGCTTAATGCTTAATATTTAATGCTTAGTGCTTAGTGCTTAGTGCTTAGTGCTTAGTATCCTGATATTTACTCAAGCGCATTAACCTAAACAGATTTAGGCTCACCAATTGAGTAAAGCTTATTTTAAGCAGGACATAGTGACTGTCACTCAAACAGCTTTTACATCTGATTGATGCCGTCAAGTAAACCCTGTTAGCGTCTGAATAACATCTCAAATTAGAGCCTCACTGATTTCAGTGGGGCTTTTTTCATACTCACGTCCGATAAAAACCAAGCTAATTAGCAACTATTATCATTAACAATACATTTTTGTTATGTTATAACATTGCGAATTATTAATCGTAACTAGGACAAAAGCATGAAAAAGCTTGCCGCACTGGCACTACTTTCCATCAGTGCACTACTCATATGGATATTTGTACCATCGAAAGAAACACAACCAACAACGCTAAACATTTCTGGCCCCTTTGAATTTACCGACCAAGATTTATCTAAAAACGGCTATTTATTTACACGGTTACAAGTCGTTGAAGCGCTTACTGCTATCGATAAGTCAGGCAACGTCACCCCTTTATTAGCGAAAGAATGGACAACTAACGCAAACAATTTACGCTGGGAATTCACATTGCGCCCAGACGTTGTTTTCCACGATGGCTCCCCGCTTACCGCGCAAGCTGTTCAAACTTCTCTTTCTCACGCTTTAAAAAAACCTGGCGTATTAAAGCGTGTACCTATCAAAGAGGTATCAGCTTCAGACAACCTTCTAGTGATAGAACTATCTCAACCTTATCGACCATTGCTGGCAGTGTTAGCGCATTACACAGCAGCGATTGCAGCACCAAGTTCGTTTGATCAACAAGGAAATGTTGCACAACTGAGTGGTACAGGTCCTTATAAAATCCAAGAGTTACAAGCTCCTCATAAAGCGCATGTTGTCAAAAATGCGGACTACTGGGGCACAAAAGCCTCGATTGAACATGTTCACTACCTTGCAGGTCATCGCTCTGAAAGCCGTGCTTTGTTAGCACAAACCGGTCAAGCCGATCTGGTTTACACACTCGATCCAGCCAGTATCGACCTACTTGAGTCTGCAAAAAATGTTGAATTAGTGATGGAGTCAATCCCAAGAACGATCCTAATTAAGTTGAATAATGAACACCCACTTTTGAATCATTCAGATGTGCGTCAAGCTATCAGTTTAGCTTTGGACCGAACGGGTATTTCAAAACAAATCGTCCGCGTTCCAGGCTCTGAAGCCTATCAACTGTTTGCCCCTTCTCTTGGCGCATGGCACATCAATAACCTTGAACAAACTCAGCGCAATATCGACCAAGCGAAAACATTACTCGCAGGGCAAGGTTGGCAGGAAAATGAGGAAGGTCTCCTTTCGCGAGAAGGCAAACCATTCGATATTACTTTAACTACCTACTCAGACAGACCAGAGCTGCCTATCGTAGCAACCGCGATTCAAGCTCAGCTTAAAGAAGTCGGTATTCAAGTGAATGTTTCTATCGATAACTCAAGTGCAATTCCATCAAAGCACAAAGACGGCACATTAGAAATGGCGCTCGTGGCGCGTAATTTTGGCACTACGGCGGATCCCCTAGCCTTACTGATGCGAGATTTTGCTAGCCATAAAGGCAGTGACTGGGGACCAATGAACTGGTCTTCTGATGAGTTCAGCAGCTTACTTCAACGTCTATCGGTTGAACCAAACCAAGAGCAATATAATCTAATGACTCAAGAGGCTTCATCCATATTAGCGGAAGAAATGCCGCTGATTCCTGTGACTTTCTACACTCAATTAGTCGCGGTGAATGAACGTGTTAACCACTTCTCATTTGACCCATTTGAAATCAACTATCGCATCTCAGAGATGACGATTAATGATTAATATCTTAATCCGAAGAGTACTCCAAGCCGGCTTTGTGGCTTGGAGTATCGGAACACTCACTTTCATTTTAATGCGCTTGTTACCCGGCGACTTTGCTTTTCGAATTGCAGCGGGTCGCTATGGGTATGATTATGTGGATGCGGATGCGGCACAAGCGGTTTATCAAGAGCTAGGGCTTGATCGTTCGGGCTTGCAGCTATACCTCGAATGGCTATGGGATCTTCTCCATTTTGATTTGGGAACATCATTGATTAGTGGCACCCCCGTCATTGATGAAATCAGCCACCAGCTCGGGCATTCCATTTTATTGGCAGTCGTCGCGACCGTCATTTCTCTTCTCATTGCCATCCCAATCGGTATTTATTGTGGAAAACGGACCGACTCTTTTGCAGACCATTTCTCGCTATTAGGTTCCATCATCTTAAGAGCTCAGCCTGTATTTTTAATAGGTTTGGCCTTGGTGATTATATTTGCGTTACAGCTGAATTGGCTTCCTGTGGCAGGCTTTGGTCGAGTCGAGTTTATCATTTTGCCCGCCCTCGCCTTGGCACTATCGCTGGCTGCAATGTCTAGTCGTCTTATAAGAAACGCCACTCACGATGCCATCACAGCACCGCACTTTTTATTCGCTCGTTTAAAAGGACTCAGTGAGGCGCAAGCTTTTCAGCATCACGCTCATAAACACATCGCTTTACCTGTTATTACTTTTGTTGGTGTTCAAGCAACCGGGTTAATTGAAGGGATCATTATGATCGAGTCATTATTCTCTTGGCCGGGTATTGGTCACGCGTTAGCGCATGCGATTTTCCGTAGAGATATACCAATGATTCAAGGTTCTGCTCTGCTGATGGGGCTTTTGTTTGTGGTCATCAATACCTTAGTCGATCTGGTCAATTATCAATTAGATCCAAGGCAGCGAGCCAATAAACCCTCTGCTTTATTTTCAAAATTTAGACCTAATAAACGACAAGCAGAATCCGAAAATAAGAAGGTTAAGATCGTATGAATTTAACAAAACCGCAATGGTTAGGTCTGATTATCTTAGCCGCCTTGTTATGCGTGGTCATTCTAGAACGGATTGTCTATCAAGGTGATATTGCCAAGCAAAATTTAGACCTTGCATTCACAACGCCTTCTGTCGAAGAACCTTTAGGCAGAGACCATTTTGGACGCAGTAATCTAGCGAGATTAAGCCACGCCATCAGCACCTCACTTTCCATGGCATTAATCAGTATTACCACGGCTGCGTTGTTAGGGACGTCAATGGGAGTAATAGCCGGCTGGAAACAAGGATGGTGGGATAAAATCTTTTCATTCAACGTGAACATGATACTCGCCATGCCCGGCTTAATTCTTGTTTTACTTTTTGCGGCAATGGTTCCTGGATCATTCCTTATTCTATATATCGCCATATCGCTCATGCTGTGGGTGGATTTTTTCCGCGTGTCACGCAACCGAACGTTGTCACTCATTCAGTCACCTGCAGTAGAAGCGTCTCGGCTTTATGGGTTCAACCACTGGTATATATTCAAGCGTCACTTATGGCCAGATTGCCGAAATGATTTATTCACCCTGTTCTGTTTTGGTACGGGTAATTCAATACTGGCACTCGCGTCTTTAGGCTTTCTGCATGTTGGGCTCAAGCCGCCAGAAGCTGAGCTCGGCTTAATGATGGTTGAACTATTCCGTTACTACCACCAAGCCCCTTGGGTTTTGATTCAACCGGTACTGACCGTTTTTCTTCTGGTATTAAGCTTTCATTTATTAGCTCAAGGAAAACGTCACACGCAATCCTCAAAAAACCATGCGCATAATGAACCAAGATCTAAACAAGAAAAACTGCAACTAGGTAAACAAGCGGATAAGGGAGTAACAGCATGAACGCAATGTTAAAAATTGAAAACCTGTCGATTCATACTGATACTCAAACCTTAGTCCAGAGCTTAAGTTTAGATTTATATCCTCAGCGTCCGCTCACCATTTTGGGAGAAACAGGCGCGGGGAAAAGCCTAATCGCGGCAGCTATCGCCGGCACATTACCTGATGCCTTAAAACCAGAGGGCGACATTACTTTGTTTGATGAGCTTAACCCTTTAAACCGAGAACGATTTTGGGGTAAAGAAATCGCTTTGCTACCTCAAGAACCTTGGTTAGCACTCAACCCGCTTCGGACTATAGGATCGCAGATAAGCGAAGTTCATAAGCTGGTTTTAAACGAAGATCGCTCCCAGAGTGACACACTCACCCATCATGCACTTCAACAAATGGATCTGGGCAAAGATGGAGATAAACACCCATTTGAACTCTCGGGCGGAATGGCGCAACGTGCTGCGTACTTATGTGCGACACAAGCTGGAGGCAAACTGTTAATTGCCGATGAACCCACAAAAGGCTTAGACGAAAGCCGACGTGATCACGTTGGGCAACTTCTCCTTTCTCACTGCCAACAACTTGAAAATGGCAAACCCGGTGGCCTGCTCACCATCACTCACGACATTAAACTGGCTAAAATGCTAGGTGGTGACATCATTGTCATGAAAGAAGGCGAAATTGTTGAAAAGGGAAACGCTAAAGCCATTTTAGATCAGCCACAAGCGACCTATACAAAAGATCTCATCCGAGCGCAACCTGAGTATTGGTCTCTTGATCAGCCAACTTCCTCGCAACCTTCAAATGAATCAAATAGTCACGCTACTCCCTCAGAGGTTGGTATACAAAGCGGGCAGAAGCCATTGCTTGAAGTTGAAAGTTTAGCTATTTACCGCGATCAAAGAACACTCTTTTCAGATCTCACGTTCTCATTATCACAAGGTGAAATACTGGGAGTTTATGGTGACAGCGGATGCGGGAAATCTTCTCTCGCCGATACTTTACTAGGGTTGCATCACGACTTTTCCGGCAATATCGACTGGCTTCAAAAAATCGAAAAAGGACAACGCCTCAAGCTTTACCAAGATCCACCCAGTGCGCACTCCCCTCACACAACACTAAAAACGTTGCTTGATGACTTGTGTGCGCTTCACAAGCTAAATCGCTCCAAGATACCCGTACTTCTAGATAGATTGAGCCTTAACTCTGCTTTGCTTGAACGTCCATCAAGCCAAGTATCCGGAGGAGAATTGCAGAGGTTTGCGATTTTACGAGCGCTACTGATGAGCCCAAAACTGTTAATTGCAGATGAACCCTCATCACGATTAGACCCCATCACTGCAGCACAAACGCTAAGGCTAATTGTTGAAGTATCGAAAGAAGCTAATTGCGGCCTAATTTTGATCAGCCATGATCGACTGGCTCTGAGTAAGCTATGCAATAAAGTGATCGACTTATCGCGCTATTGATTTATCTAGCTATTGATTTCTGGATCGATCGACTTATTGGGCTATCGACCTAAACGAGCTTCGCGGTTATCTGCCTTCTCAGTGGTACATTCGCCGTAAATCTTTAGTCATACCTTCACTATCTACTCACTGAATGTACATCTCTGTGTAACCCAATCTGACTAACCTTGCATAAGAGGTTAGCCAGATTGTAGCTATTTATGCTTCAGCCATAGCAAAGTCTAGAAACTATAAAAACCTCTAACCTCTTCTATCGCACTCACTCGAATGGTGAGGTGATGCACCAGTATTGGTCATCCACAAGCGGGCTTAAAATATAAGTCGTTGAAATATAATGTTTATCAATTTTGGTACAAATCGTGAACTACCACTAAGTAGGTATTCAGATGTTAGGAGTTGAATATGTTGGTCGTTATTTCAGTGGGTTTATCCCTATTAGTACTTGCAGCGCTGTTTCATTTCTCAAAGAAGAGACAAACAGCGCTATCACACCGGTTTGAAACCTTAGTTCTACTCAGACAGTTATTGTTGCTATCACGCAAACATCGCGCGGCAACGCATTATGCTCTGGCGTATCAATTGACGAGCGACTCAATTCGAAAAGTGAATCAGATTTACGACAACATACTTGAGGTATCTGAACTGCTTCAATCTCATGTGTCGTTTGACAGCCGTCCGATGTATCGCATTTATCATCTCAAACTCATCGCTATGCACAATGACTGGCAAAACCGTAGCTTAGTACGTAATCAATCGATTCATGGAAAAACGATTCGCCACAGCATGTTCTTGATGGATGAAGTGATGATCATTTGGTTGATTCAGTCTGAACGAGAAGACATGAGCCGTGAGTATCACATGAATTGGCAACAGATCTTAGATTGTATGGAGATCCTGACCAAGTTGAGAATGGCCATCCCTGGGATAGAAAAGGCGGATATGGAGAAGCCTGAGGAGTACGCGAGATTCAAATTCTACGCATCTCAAACACACCGCAAACTTAACCAATTATCGATTATCTGCCCTATCAGCAGTGGATCACCTATTTGCACACGTGCGATGCATGCACTCGCAGAAATCGCATCGAGCAACGAATTAACCCAACCTACAGATAGCTTATACGAATTAACCAGTGATATTTCTAGCGTCGTATCGCAAGTTTACGACCAAGTATTATCCGACATTACTAGAAACTTGTATCAGCCTTTACCTGACATCAACGATAAGGCGATAAACACCCGATTATCGGTACACAGATACGTGTAAAGACTTCGTGAGAGGAGAGCGTGTGGAACTCTGAATGATTGAGTTCAAATCCGATATCACCTTTGATATCGGATTTTTGTATTTATGTGTTTATGCCTTGTGTACTTGTGTATTTGTGTATTTGTGTACTTAAGATATATGACCTCAAACATCCCCAGACTTAATATCGCTAGACCAAACTTCTGCTGCAAAATCAATGAACTGACGAACAACAGGCAGCTGATAACTGCGAGACAGATACACCGCCCAAAGCACACTGCTGGGTGAAACAAAGTCATCCAATATTCGTTTCAATTTACCATTCGCAATCAGTGGATTGGCTAAATCACAAGGTAAGCGAACAATCCCTTTTCCATGCTGTGCGGCGCGAGTTAATACCCCAACATCGTTAGCCTTGATAGTGCCAGACACCTCAACCGAATAGTGCTGGTTATCCTTAACGAAATCCCACTTAGAAACACTCAAATGGCGAAAGCAGTTATGCTGTCGAAGTGCTTCGACCGTTTCAGGTTCTCCGTACTTGTCTAGGTAGACTTGAGAGGCACACACCACTGAATCAATTTCCATGAGCTTTCGAGCAATCAAACTATCGTCAGGTTGGTCAGTATAGCGAAGGGCAATATCTATTCTCTCATCCACCAGCTGCGCAAAACGGTCTGAGGCAAACAACTCGACCGTGATATTAGGGTGACGCTCTGTGAATTGCTCAACCACATCCAACAGCATGTTTTGAGTTAAACCAATCGGCGCTGCAATTCGAATTACCCCTGAAAGATCGTCGGTTTGATTGAGTGAAGTGACTTCTAGCTCTGCGGTTTCATGGAGTATCTTCTCGCAACGTTGCAGCGCAATCTCTCCTGCCGCTGTCAAACTGACCTTACGAGTCGTTCTGTGCAGTAACCTTTGTTTTAACCACCCTTCGATCTCTTGAACATGCCGTGAAACCTGTAAACGGCTCATGTCCAAATGCTCTGCTGCTTGAGTAAAACTGGCGCAATTTGCGACTTCAACAAAGCTACGCATCGCCGTCAACCTATCCATCACACACTCCTTAAGCTATTTAACAGCTAATCCAATCTTATTAGATCACTATATAGATACAATCTACATCATTTTTCGATATTTATCGCAACCCAGTGAGCTATTAGACTGCAATGGCTGTCGAGAAACAGACTCAATAAATTAGATAATTGGAGAGACATTATGAAAATTGCAGTATTAGGCGCGTCAGGTTGGATTGGTAGTCACATCGCTCAAGAAGCTCAAGCTCGTGGTCACGACGTGGTTGCAGTCGTAAGAGATGCAAGCCGTGTAGAAATAAACAATGTTGAGGTTCGTTCATTTGATTTACAAGATGAAGCAGCAAGCCTTGCAACCGCACTATCCGGCGTTGATGCAGTAATCACTTCGATTGGCGGACGGGCTTTGGGTAATCACGACATCGTAAAAAGCACAGCAACTAAGCTGCTTGAGACACTGCCAAGTATTGGTATCGAGCGCCTACTTTGGGTTGGCGGTGCAGGTTCATTAGAAGTGGCGCCAAACGTACCGTTAGTGACCGTTCCTGACTTCCCAGCAGATTACAAAAACGAAGCACTAGCACAGGGTGAAGCGCTTGAAGTGTTCAAGCAATCGAACAGCGAGGTTAACTGGACGTTTGTTAGCCCTGCAGCAGAAATTTTCCCGGGCGATAAGCTATCAACCTACCGCACAGGTGGTGACCAACTGCTCACCGACGAAGATGGCAACAGCAAAATATCCGTCAGCGACTACGCGATTGCGATGATTGATGAGCTCGAAGCTGGTAAGTTCCCACGTCAACGTATTGGTGTCGCGTACTAGTCAGCTCATATATAAAAACTTAAAAAGCCGCTTGTTCAAAACAATGCGGCTTTCTCATCTTTATATTGAGCATTCCTTTAATCCAATGGCAAGTGACCCGTTTTCACTAGGATAACCGTCTCTTCTTCCACATAAGGGAAATGCTCGCTCATATGAGGGCTACGCATCCAAGTATGTTTTGGATACACGCCATGTTCATCTTTAAAAGTGCCTGACAACACAAAGATCTCTTCACCACCAAAATGACGGTGTGGCTGAAAGCGCTCACCAACGGGCCATTTCACCAAGGCCACATTTTCGTGCTCAAAAACATGTAGCGGCATCACTTGTATGCCACCGATGCCCGGAAGCCATTCCGTTTCTAGGGTATTGATACGAACTTGAGTTAAGTCTCTCGCATCAAACTGATTAAGCTTCACCAAGATCGTGCAGCCATCTTTGCTTGATGGAGAATGCGCACTGCCCGGGGGATTACGGATATAAGTGCCCGCTGGGAAGTCTCCAGTTTCATCTGAGAACACACCCTCTAATACGAATATCTCTTCGCCTTGCGGATGCGGGTGCTCAGAAAACGAAGATTCAGGATCGTACTTCACAACACTGGTCGTGTGGCCCGATTCTTTCTCTTCTCTTTCAAGCGGCTTACGCCAAACCCCTTTGGCAGGGCTTGCAATCCAGTCTAATGATTCGGTTTCAATAACCAGCTTTTTTGAAAAGTCCATGTTGAACATAATGGCGACCTTACTCTTGTTATCGTTTTAATTATTCTTGTTATCTTTCTAGCTTTTATTCTACGCGAATACTCATCCAGGAGGCCATCTCGCTGCATTTTTCCTGCGCGACAGCCACCTTAACAGAAGCCTAATTAATTGCGGCCAGCTATCACACCGCCATCAACATCCCAGATTGCACCCGTTACCCAATCTGCACTGTCTGACAGTAAGAAAGAGATGCTATTGGCGATGTCTTTCGGCAAACCGACTCGGCCAATCGGATGGAATGCGTTGAAACCTTCTAGCGCTTGATCCACTTCTTCAGGTTTAATGAAAGATTCGTAAATCGGTGTTTTAACCACAGCCGGAGAAACCGCATTCACACGAATATTATGTTCAGCCAGTTCCATTGCCATGTGCTGTGTTAATGCGTGCAGGCCAGCTTTAGCCATTGAATAGGCAGAAGATGGCGTCGCTTTGATTGCCTGCTTCCCCCACATAGAGCCAACGTTAACCACACTGCCACCACCGTTCTTGATCATCAATTTACTTATCGCTTGAGTGATGAAGAAGGTTGCTTTATTAAGCTGCATGTATTGCTCGTAATCAGATTCTTGGTGCTCGATAAACGCTTTAGGGTTGAAGTAACCCGCCGCATTCACAAGGTAACCAATGCCTTCTTCGAGCGACTCTAAATGCGCAATAAGGCGAGACACACTTGCATCATCATAAAGGTTAGCTTGCCAGCCTGAAGCGTGACCTAACGATTGCAATTCTGACACCGCTTTATCTAACTTAGTTGGGTTATTGCCGACAACCAACACATGGATGTTTTGAGCGACTAACTGCTTCGCTGTTTCAAAGCCCATACCACTTGTGCCACCGATTACTACTGCAATACCATTTTTAGTGAAGTTCATTTTGTTATCTCCTAAGTCATGTGAACGTGGTAATCTTAGGCTTTGAACTAACACTATGAATAGTAAGTACAAATCGGTTAGGTAGGTACTTATTGGTACATCTTTATGAAAAATCAGGAAAACTTTTTTTCAAGAAAATCAGCACCAGAGCGTTCCGCTCGCATGGTAGAAACCATCTACGGCTGTAAATGGTCGCTAACGGTTTACCAATTACTGGCAAATGGCATTAATCGCCCCGGTGAAATGGTGCGCTCAGTAGAAGGGCTATCTACAAAGGTATTGAATGAATGTTTGAAGCGAAATGTAGAATTCGGGATTTTAGATAAGCAAATGTTCAACGAACTGCCACCAAGAGTGGAGTACCAAGTGACACCGTTCGGTGAGAAGTTCTTGTTGATTCTAGACCAGCTGGAAAACCTTCAAAACGAAATCGACGAGATGTAAGCCCAAGCAAATCCGCTCAATACCAAATAATGGATAACACGCACTATTTAGCTCACTGGCATTTGCTCAAAGCGACCTTTGACAAAATCAATGAAGGTTCGGATTCGGCTTGGTTGATAGCGGTCTCGATGGTAGATCGCTGAAAAGTCGACCTTAGGCACTACCCATTCTTCAAACACTTGCAGTAATTGCCCGTCGTTCAGTTCTTGTAAGCAATAGATGGTTGGTACACGAATAATTCCGTTGCCCGACTTCGCGCCCTGCACCAACACTCGCCCATTTTTACATTGCAGTCTGCCCGTCACATGCACATCGACCGTTTTCTTGGTGTCGTCCAGTGCTTGAAAACTCCACTTACGCACCGATCCCGTTAAGCAGTCATGGTGGATCAGATCCTTAGGATGGCTTGGCTTTCCTTTACGAGCAAAATAATCAGGGCTCGCGAGTGTTCCCATCTCAATGTCTAAAAGCTTTCTTGCGATAAAGCCCGCGTCTTCTAAGCTTCCCATGCGAAAAGCGATATCAAACGCGTCTTCAATCAAGTCGACTCGGTTACTACTGAAATCAAGGCTAATGCTGATGTCTGGGTAGAGTTGCATGAACTCATTGACCAAATCCGCGATGATCACTTCACCAAGATAACCACCGACACAGTTTACTTTTATGTCGCCACGTACTTCTTCGACATCGTCCACAGCAGCAATCAGAGCTTGGTCTATGTTATCGAGGGCTTGCTCACATCTCGCGTACAGATCTTGCCCTGCGTGCGTCAGCCTCAAGGTTCGAGTGGTGCGGATAAACAGTGTTACACCCATCTGTTTTTCTAGACTACTCACTTGGCGTGATACGTGGGAGCGCGACACATCAAGCTCCTCCGCCGCTTTGGTGAAGTTACCTAAACGAGCGATAAGCACGAAAGAACGAATATCAGACAGGTTAATTTGATTGAGCATGGTCGCCAGCTTAGTTGTGAGATTTAAAAAGTGATGAAGTAATAAAGTGCACACATTTATTGTTGCACCACAGCAACAGTGTTTCAAGTAAAGCGCTATATATCAACAATGCTATTTTCCTTAATATACCTCCATCGCAACGAAGCAAGGCAACAAGCACTTGATTCGAATGCACTTAAACAACACGTCGTAGCCAACCGACGCAATTAGAGTACAGAGGAAATAAAATGAAAAAACTAATCGTAATTACAGGTGCAAGCTCTGGTATTGGTGAAGCAATCGCTCGTCGTCTAAGCGATGAAGGTCACCCTCTGCTACTTTTAGCTCGTCGTGTTGACCGCCTTGAAGCGCTTAACTTACCAAACTCTCTATCTGTGAAAGTAGACGTAACAGACAAAGCGTCTTTTGATGCAGCAATCGCACAAGGTGAAGCGAAATTTGGCCCTGTAGACGCGCTTATCAACAACGCTGGTGCAATGCTTCTTGGTCAAATTGATACTCAAGATGCTCAAGAGTGGAAGACAATGTTCGACGTGAACGTGATTGGTCTTCTAAACGGCATGCAATCTGTACTTGCTCCAATGATGGAACGCAACACAGGTACTATCATCAACATCAGCTCAATTGCAGGTAAGAAAACATTCCCAAGCCACGCGGCTTACTGTGGTACTAAGTTCGCGGTACACGCTATCTCTGAGAACGTTCGTGAAGAAGTAGCAGCTTCAAATGTTCGTGTTACCACTATCGCACCGGGTGCTGTAGAAACTGAACTTCTGTCTCACACTACATCTCAAGAAATCAAAGACGGTTACGATTCTTGGAAAGAAGACATGGGCGGCGTACTGGCTGCTGACGATATTGCTCGCGCGGTATCGTACGCTTACCAACAACCACAGAATGTATGTATCCGTGAGATTGCTCTAGCACCAACTAAGCAACAGCCGTAAGTTTCAGTGATTAACTTACGTAACGTCTTTGTTTAATTGACGTATAGAGAAAGGGACTTTTACTATACATAGTAAAGGTCCCTTTTTTTCTTTTGTCCGAACTCGATAAACACTAGGTTTGTTTTGCGACCTCTCGACCACGCCATTGAATCACAATCAGTGCGACAATAATTACAATCCCCAAAGGTCCTAGCCCGAATGGATTGAGTAGCAATAGTGGAATGGCAAGTAATGCTGCTAAGCGCTCAACCATGCTCAGTGAACGAATCAAATACCCTTCAATTGCGATCGCTATCGCGACAATAATAGTCAGCGTCTGGACGATTGACAAAAGCAACGCTGGCATTCCGTCGTCAGGATTCACAAGGCTTGTGTATGCCATCATAATTGGGATGATGAACAGACCACCCGCCAACTTGAACGCTTCTACCGAAGATTTCATTGGGTTAGCATTCGCTACACCAGCCCCAGCAAAAGCAGCCAAGGCTATAGGTGGCGTTACGTTCGAGGTTTGAGACAGCCAAAATACGATAAGGTGAGCAGTTAACAATGGTAAGCCAAAATCGCTTAGCATTGGTACAGCCATAACCGCCAACACAATATACGCCGCTGTTACAGGTAAGCCCATACCCAAAATTAAAGCCACTAAACTGATTAAGCCCAATGCAATAAGCATGTAGCCACCAGAGAAGTCCATCACAAACTGAGTAAACTGCAAACCGATTCCTGTTTGCCCTACCACACCAACAATAATGCCCGCCGCACCACACGCTGCAGAAATCGGCAACGCCATCAGTGCACCATTTTTCATCCCTTCAATGAATTTCTTCAATCCGATTCGACTGTGTTTACGCAGCGCCGCGGTTAGTAGAATTGCACTGCAACCCGCAACACCAACTAGCAACGGTGAGTAAGCCATCATTAAGAGTGCCGTTATCAAGATCAACGGAATCAGGTGGTGAGCGCCATCTTTCATCACCGAAATCACGGCTTCTGTTCTGCTTACAGCTTTGAGGTTCAACTTGCACGCCATTAGATGAACGTAAAGCAAAGTACAGAAAAAGTATAAAATAGCAGGAGCAATCGATGCGATCATGATTTCGCTGTAAGGCACACCAGTAAATTGCGCCATAACGAACGCACCAGCCCCCATAATTGGTGGCATAATTTGCCCACCCGTGGAGGCGGCAGCTTCAATACCTGCGGCTTGCTCTGGTTTATAACCAAGCTTCTTCATCATAGGGATAGTAATTGAGCCTGTGGTCACCGTATTCGCTATCGCAGAACCAGAAATAGATCCCAAACCTGCCGATGCCAATACCGCGGCTTTCGCAGGGCCGCCACGGTATTTACCGGCGATTGAGAATGCGAGATCAATAAAGAATTTACCGGCTCCGGTCACCTCTAGAAATGCACCAAACAACACAAAGATGAATACCGTTGTCGCGGCGATCCCTAACGCAGAACCAAATACACCATTAGCGGAGTAAATCTGGAACTGAATCAGCTCTTGTAGCGTGTAAGCCTTAATAGAAAAACCACTTGGCAGCATGTCACCGAACGCGCTATACGCAAGGAACAACACTGCGATTAACACCATCACCCAACCAACAGTACGTCGACACCCTTCTAGCAGCAGTACCAACAAAGCACTACCAGCAAACATGTCAGCAAATTGAAGACCATAGAATAGATGATTGATGTCGTTGTAATCGAATATCCATAAACGGTAGCAAGCAAACACCACCACTACACACAGGATCACATCGATCAGCTTGCCCACAATAAAGAGCTTATTCTTTCGGTTAGAGATCAATGGAAAGTGAAGGAAGATCAATACCAATACCCAACACAAGTGGATGGGTCTAAAATAGGTTGCCGAGATCGTTGAACTCACGCCTTGCCATATCTGAAAAGCCGACAGTGCTACTGCAACAACTAAAGTCAAATAGCCCATTGTTTTCACGAGTTTTTCATAGGGTAATAGTTGGGGTGACGCATTTTGATTATCAGGGGTAATATCCATATTAATGCCTGCTGGATAAGAACGAATTGATAAAAAGGGCAAGTGAGATTTCACTTACCCTGAGGTAAAGATGTTACTTACTTACTGAATCTAGGTACTTTTGAGCACCAGCATGAATCGGTACGCCTTGCAGTCGAGAAGCATTCTCTGGTGTGGTCATTTCAGCCATTTTCACGACTTTACGAATATCACCGATATTCTCAAAAGCGGCTTTAGTCAGATTGTAAGCCATGTCATCACTCATGTTGGCATTAACCACCAATACGTTCCACACACTAAGTGTCGATACTGGATCAACCTTATTGTAAACACCTGCTGGAATGTCGTAAGCACTGTAGGCTGGATATTGTCTCATGAAGTTAGCACTCTCTTCTTCAGAGATAGAAATCACCTTAACGTCGTGGGTTAACGCAATCTGTGTTACCGCGCCAACACCTTGACCACCAACAATGAAACCCACATCGATTTGACCATTCGCCAAAGCATTAGTGGTTTCTGAGTAATTAAGGTAAACCGCATCAATATCTTTTTTCACATCAATACCCATCGACTCAAGTAGTGCTGCAGATGTTACTGCCGTACCACTAGCAGGGGCCCCAAGGGAAACACGTTTACCTTTGAGTTGCGATAATGAATCAATACCAGAGTTTTTAAGAGTGATGGTATGAACTAGATTTGGATATAGAGCAAACAGCGTTTTCACTGGCATTTTCTTAGGAAATTTACCTTCGCCATTGTAGGCATCCAGAACCACGTTACCCATTGCAATCCCGGCGATCATATCGCCACGTACAACCTTGATGGTGTTCTCGACTGACGCTGCTGTCACTTCTGCTTTTGCATTCACATCCGGTACGTTTTCAGACCAGACTTTAGCTAATGCGCCACCAAATGGGTAATAGATACCACTTTGACCGCCTGTACCGATTGAATAGTTTTCTGCACTTGCCATCGTAGGCAGAATCGCGAGTAAAGCTACTAATAAGTTACGTTTAAGCACAATCATCTCCTTGATTATTAACCGTAATTAGATATACACCTAACTACAGGCTTTATTTTCTGTTCGTTTTTTGAGCCGTTCAAACATTACATGCGATCGAATATTGTGCAATTAAATACTATGCAATTGTGAAGCAAGTGTTAAATTGATCACTTATCAATAAAAAAGCGCCCAAGCTGGCTGGAGCTTGAGCGCTTTTAACAAACTAAAGATGTTGATTAGAAGTTGTAACCACCACCGATCATGAATACCCATGGATCAATATCAACGTCTGTTGAGTACTGTTTCCCACCAGCCTTGTACTTGGCTGTAGTATCGATGTCTGCGTACCAGACGGATGCGTTTAAAAACCAGTCGTCGTTGATCATGTAATCCATGCCAACATTCGCAGCCAGTCCCCACGAATCATCAAGAGACAAGTCACTTAAACCAGCATCTTTAGCCGCACCATTAAGCTCTTCGTCAAAGAATACGGTGTAGTTAATACCAGCACCTACGTAAGGACGGAACTTGCTGTTTGCTTCGCCGAAGTAGTACTGAACCATCAACGTTGGTGGTAAATGTTTTGTCTCGGCGATATCACCTAAACCACCATGGTTTGTAGAAATTGTATGGGAGAACGGCGTCGCTGCAAGAATCTCGAGACTGATGTTATCTGTAAACATGTAGCCAAATGTCAATCCAAGTTGGGTGTTTGAATCCACACCAAATTTTGAACCCGATGTCTCCAAAACATCTCCACTGCTATCGTTAGGAGACACTATTGCGGCACCAGCACGGATGATGAAATCACCCTCTTTATGAGCAAAAGCACTAGTTGACATAAGAGCCGCAATAACCGCAATACCACATACTGTTTTTTTCATTATAATTTCCTTTTGAGGGCTTAATCGTTATTGGTGAATGAGTAATCATTTCTTATTTTGCGTGCAAGGTAGCATATAATAACCCTACTTTATTGATGGAAATCAATTTGTGAAAACTTGTGAGAACTTATGTAAATTTGCATCGACTTGATCACTTTATTGCTTCATTTTATTGACAGTTTTGTAATGCAACTTTCCCGTGCGTCATTTCGTTAATTTAACCCATTCACCTTGCCCGGATCTATTTGGATCAAAATAGAGCAAGCCAACACCTCGTACGCATCAACTTGGTGCAATCTCGCAGAATTCATTCTCATCTCGTTTAATATTCAATGAGTTACATTTGGCTCAGCGCTTGCAAGTCTATGTTCATAATCATAAATACATTGAGGTTCTGACCATGCAAGACACTCTTACAATCGTTCTGGCCGGCGGTGTTGGCTCTCGGCTTTCTCCCCTTACCGATAACCGTGCAAAACCTGCGGTACCTTTTGGCGGTAAATATCGAATCATCGATTTCACGCTCGCGAACTGCTTACACTCTGGGCTGCGCCAAATTTTGGTGCTGACTCAGTACAAGTCTCACTCTTTACAAAAACATTTAAGAGATGGTTGGTCGGTGCTTAACCCCGAGCTCGGCGAATACATCACCAATGTCCCCCCACAAATGCGTACAGGTGATAGTTGGTATAGCGGTACTGCCGATGCGATTTATCAAAACTTGTATCTGCTTTCTCGTAGCGAAGCTAAGCATGTAGTGGTGTTATCAGGCGACCATATCTACCGCATGGATTACGCGCCAATGCTCAAGCAACATAAAAAGAACGAGGCCGATCTAACCGTAGCGTGCATGGAGGTTTCGATTGATGAAGCCAAAGAATTTGGTGTGATGGAGATAGATGAATCTCTAGAGATCAATAGTTTTACCGAAAAGCCACGTTACCCTGCATGTGTCCCCGGTAGGCCGACTCGAAGCATGGCTTCAATGGGTATTTACGTCTTTGATAAAGAGGTGTTAATACAAGCGCTACTGGCGGATGCCGAAGATCCGAACTCAAACCATGATTTCGGTAAAGACATTATTCCTAAATTGGTCGGCAACAACAGTGTTTACGCGTATAAGTTTGGCGACGAAGAAGGCCGAGTGACCCAAGATGCGTACTGGAGAGATGTGGGTACTATCGACTCTTACTACCAGTCCAATATGGATCTGTTAAAGCCAGCCTCACCTATCGATTTATACCAACCAGATTGGGCAATTCGCACCTACGAGCCGCAACTGCCACCTGCACGCACCATTGCTTCTGTAGAAGGAAACCAAGGAATATTCATCAACTCGATGATAGCGAATGGCGTAGTGATCGAAGGTGGCTCTGCGCAAAACTCGATATTCTTCCCGAAAGTGAAAGTCAGTAATGCCGCGATTGTGATTGATAGTATTCTGTTTGAAGATGTTGAGATTGGGAAAAATTGCCATATTCAAAACTGCATCATAGATAAGAACGTCAAAGTGCCAGATGGCACCCAAATCGGTATTGATAACCTTGCCGACGCTAAACGCTTTCACATATCGAAACAAGGCGTCATTGTGGTGCCCTCTTCTTACCAATTTGAAGAATAGCTATCGCTAAAACCAGATGGCGCTATAAAGGCAACCAAGAGTTGCCTTATTCAATAGTCGCATTCACGGAGCTTTGCTTTTTTATATAAACCACACTTTTTATATCAACTGCAGTGATTTAAAAAGAAAGCATTATCGGCATCAAACTAGCAATGATTTATAAAACTTAAACTAGAATAAGTATTTGAGCTGACGTTTGGTTAAGGCGATAAAACCTAGGCTGGCAAGGTAGATTAGAGGAATACTTCGCGAGTGAGGTATTTTTGAACATGTATTGAAAACACGAAACATAATATGCGATCAGTTCTTCGGACTTTCAAGGGAGTAAAGGGAGATTATTTGATAACACTGAAGTGAATCACACATGTGCTATTTCGCAGTTGGTTAAACTAACCGATGTTTGCTACGTTTAAATGACACAGTCATTGGAAAGGTATGATTTATGAAAATAAATGTTCAAACACATCATGTATCAATTAACGACGAGTCACGCAAAGACATCGAAGGTAAATTCGAGAAGATATCTAACCATTTCCCATCACTGATCAGCTGCGACATCATCATCACAAAAGAACATGGTCAACACCAGGTTGAAGTGTTCACCAACTACGAAGGTGTACGTGTAAACGCAAAAGCTACAGATGACGTTATGTATCCAGCTATCGCTTCAGCACTCAAGAAACTTGAAGCAGGCCTAAGTAACCGTAAGGGACAATTGAAATCAGACTTACACGAGAAACCAACGAGCACGAAGCCAGAAATTGCTTCAGACATCATCCAAGAGATGAAATTGGTATAACTCGACTAATAGTTAAAGCGCACTGACGAATAGAAGCGCACAAGAATTCCAAAGCCAGCATGCGTTGCTGGCTTTTTCGATCTACACCTCAATCAATTTATCAATCAACCTATTAATCACTTTAATTTTGTATCGCGACTGTCTAACACGCGTTCGCTTCCAACCTTAAAACACAGCCCAATCCTAGATCGTTTGACCAACTTATGTCACTGACTGCTATAACAATCACTAGTAGTATTTGATACAGTTATAAGCAAGAATTTAAACAACAAAGGAATGTTTATTATGAAAAAAATTGCATTAATTCTATTTCTCGCGACTCAACTTATGGCCTGTACAGAAGTGGGCAGTGAAGCTTGGTGTACTGATATGAAAGAGAAACCGAAAGGCGACTGGACTGCCAATGAAGCCGGTGACTTTGCTAAGCATTGTGTTTTCTAAACACAGCTCAGCATTAATTAGCAACACTGAGTGTAGACGTTTAACGACGAACTGCTCACTCTAAGCAACACAATCATTGGAATAGTGAGTTTTTAGATGGAACACCAACTAGGCAATAACTGGCAACACATCGAATGGGTATTAACCGACGTCGATGACACGCTCACTTGGCAAGGCTCACTCCCTCCTGAAACCTTGATTGCGTTACAAAAGCTAAGAGACAATGGAATCAAAGTGGTCGCGGTGACTGGCGCTTGTGCGGGTTGGTGTGATCATATTGCGCAACTATGGCCTGTCGATGCTGTGCTTGGAGAGAACGGCGCCTTCTTATTAGAGAAACAAGATGGTGCATTACAGCTTTCATCGGAAACACCACTAGAGCAAGTGCGCCAGAGCCAAACCAAGCTAAAACAACAAGTTGAAGCGATCTTGGCGAGTTACCCAGATCTATCCCTAACTCTGGACCAATCTTACCGCTTGTGTGAGGTCGCGATTGATATCGGCCAAAACCGTGAACCTGTTGACCCTGAAACTGTTCAAGCGGTACTCGAAAGAATACACGCTTTAGGCGCACACGCGACGGCAAGTTCGATTCATATCAATGCTTGGTATGGCGAGCACTCAAAGAAAAACGCAGTACATCGTTTTCTGGCTAATAAAGGCCTATCGCTTGAACAAATCCACAAGCAAGCGTGTTATGTCGGCGATTCAATGAATGATCAACAGATGTTCGAATCACTACCACTCACCGTTGGCGTGGCAAACATTAAGCATTATTGGGATAAGTTAGATCATCATCCAAGTCAGGTGATGTCGCAGCCGGGTGGCTATGGGTTTGCAGAATTTGTGGATGCACTTCTGACGCTTAAAAGTGAGACAGCGAAAAGCTAACCATCCTTGTCTAAACAAGCTTTCTGCCCATTCAAACAACATAAAAAAACGACCGCTAGGTAGACCGAAGTACCTAGGGTCGTTTGAGCTTCAAAATGCTAGATAAGCTCTTAACTTTGACACATCACACAAAACACGCTGCATTGCACCATATGTTTATATGAGTTTATTACGGATGTGGATCACCACCGCTTCTGCAACGATAACCACTGCAAAAATACTCACCAACACCATTGATACTTTTTGCCACTCAAAAAGGTTCTGCGCATCGTTGAGCACCACGCCAATACCACCAGCGCCCACCAAACCCAATACCGCAGATTCACGCACATTGATGTCCCAACGAAACAACACAATGGAATAGAACGCGGGCATCACTTGTGGCCAATAACCTTTAAGTAAAACGCTCATCCAAGAAGCGCCGGTTGCGCGCAGAGCTTCGATAGGCCCCATGTTCACTTCGGCAATCGCTTCCGCTAACAGCTTCCCTACAAAGCCGATACTACGAATGGCAATTGCCATAATGCCTGCGAGAACACCGGGGCCAAATAGTGCGATAAACAACAAAGCCCAAACCAATGAGTTCACAGAGCGTGAAGACACCAGAAAGAATTGAGCAATCCAATTCAAAGCTTTATTCGGAGTGATATTTGGCGCGTTCATCAGCGCCAAAGGGATAGCAAATACCAAGGTAAACAAGGTACCTAACGTCGCGATGTGCAGTGTCTCAATCATCGCTGCGTGAATCGACTCAGGATAGAACGCGTAATCCATTGGCACCATACGCTCGAACATGTCGGCAAACTGGGCTGGCGCGTCGTATAGGAACTCAGGAATCACTTCAACGGTTTGCCAAGACCAAACAATCGCACACACTAAGCTAAGGTAAGCGGCAAATCGAGCCACACGTTCGTTTGGTGTAAAGCGCTGCCACTCTTTATCGATAGATGCAGTTGTCATTAGAAGATTCTCCTAACAATATTGGAAAGAAATTCACCCACAAGAATCAATGCGATAATGGTGATCAAAATAGCGGCGACAAAGTCGTAATCAAAACGTTGGAATGCTGAGAAAAGCGTACCGCCAAGACCACCCGCACCCACGATGCCAACCATGGTTGAGTTACGTAAGTTTGAGTCCAATTGGTAGCTTGCAAAGCCTATGAAACGAGTAAATACCTGAGGCATCACCGCGTACAGAATGACGCTGACAAAGCTCGCCCCCGTCGCTTTAATCGCTTCAACCGGTTTAAAAGAGATCTCTTCAATCGCTTCTGCAAACAACTTGGCGATGAAACCAATCGATGCGAATACCAAGGTCAGGATTCCAGCAAGGGCACCGAAGCCCACCGCTTTCACAAATAGGATTGCGATGATCACCGGGTGGAATGAACGACACAGTGCGATGAAGCCACGAATCGGTGTCGATACAATCGAAGGCATCATGTTTCTTGCGGCAAGTAAGCCAAGAAACAATGAGATGATGATGCCGAAGAAACTCGAAATGATCGCTATCTGTAAGCTCTCCGCTAAGCCACTTAGCAGTAGATTAGTACGCGAGAAATCTGGCGGGAACATTCTTGATAGTAACCGCTCACTTTCACCAAAACCGATGACCAAACGATCAAAGGTCAGCCCTAATGTCGAAAAGCTGTAAAACAGGTAGCCAATGATTGCAGCGATAATTGCACGGTTAGTCCATGAGGTTTTGAACGGGTTTTCATGCTTCGCTGGCGACTGGTTTGACGGTACGCTTGGCGACGAGCTTGGGTTTAATCCAACCATGACTCACCCCCATAAATAATTTTCAGATCTTCTTCTGAAATACCTTCAGGGCTACCGTCATAATGCACTCTACCGTTACACATGCCGATGATACGCTTGGCATAACGCTTGGCTAAGTTTACATCGTGGATATTCACCAACACTGGGATGTTTTTCTGTTCTGCGAATGTCTCCATCAACTCCATGATCTCAACCGCGGTTTTTGGGTCGAGTGATGACGTTGGTTCATCTGCCAATAAGATATATGGGTCTTGCATAACGGCGCGAGCGATACCGACACGCTGTCTTTGCCCGCCCGATAAACTGTCGGCACGTTGGTTTGCAAAGTCTTGTAGGCCTACAAATTCAAGTAACTCGAACGCTTTTGCTAAGTCTTGTGGAGAATAGTTGCGACACCATGCATTCCAAGCCGTCATGTAACCTAAACGGCCACTTAACACGTTCTCGATAACCGTTAAACGTTCCACGAGGTTATATTCTTGAAACACCATGCCGATGTGTCGACGCTGTTTACGTAGCGCTTGGCCTTTTAATTGAGTCAGGTCTGCGCCATCAAAAATGATTTCGCCTTGGCTTGGATCGTTGAGGCGGTTGATACAGCGCAGAAGCGTACTTTTACCGGTACCAGATGGACCAATGATCGCGATGATGCCTGGCTCATCGATATCAATATTAATGCCTTTAAGGATTGGCTTGCCTGCCACATATTCGTGGAAAAGGTTGTTTATCTTTATTCCTTCATAGCTTGCTACGGCCATACTGCATTTCCTTGTGCGAATTTT
The DNA here is from genome assembly GCF_041439075.1 of Vibrio sp. FF145. NCBI lineage: Bacteria > Pseudomonadati > Pseudomonadota > Gammaproteobacteria > Vibrionales > Vibrionaceae > Vibrio > Vibrio sp. FF145. The sequence continues at coordinate 1,394 of NZ_JBGONH010000047.1, read as the reverse complement.
AGAATGATCTATGCCCTACCCGCGAGGGCATAGATTTTTAGTTAAGGTAGGTGTTTTTAAAGAACTAAGTCTTTCGAAAACTTAGTCTTCTAATAGAAAAAGAATTAGCCGTTGTTTGCTTGTTTTGCTAACTCAGCGGCTTTTTTCTTCGCGCGTTTAGCCGCATCTTTTTCAGCTAACTTCTTAAGGCCTGTTTTGGTGTAAGCCGTACCTGTCGCATGAGCAATATCACGAATCACATCCCACTCTTCTTTGTAGCTGATTGGAGAGAAACGATCGGCACCTTTAAACGATGCGCTCATCTCTGGTGTAAAGCGGTAGCTAAAGAAAGCTTCGTTGATCTTCTCAACCAGTTCTGGTTTTAGGTTGTAAGCATAGCCAAACGCAGACGTTGGGAAGCGTGGGCTACGGTAGATAATCTTCAGTTCAGAATCGTCAACACGACCTGCTGCTACCATACGATCGTACACGTCCGATGCCACAGGTGCTGCGTCATAATCTCCATTGAAGACACCTAGAATCGATTGGTCATGCTTACCTGAGTAAAGCACCTTGTAATCTTCATCTGGCACTAGGCCTTTCGCTGGGAATAACGCACGAGGAGCTAGGTTGCCAGAGTTGGAAGATGCAGAAGTGTGTGCAACCTTTTTGCCTTTCAGATCAGACATTTTGTTAATGCCGCTGTCTTTACGCACAATCGTGATTAGGTTGTAGCCTTGGAAGCCAGACTCATCGCCCTTCACCGCAATTGGAACGTAACCTGCTAAATTAACTGCGTAGCCTGTTGGGCCCGTAGAGAAACCCGCAACATGCAGTCGACCAGAACGCATCGCTTCTACTTGTGCAGAGTTCGAGTGAACTGTGTAGTAAATCACTCGCTTACCTGTAATTTTACTTAGGTGAGCTTGGAAGTCGGCGAATGCATCTTTGTATAACGCAGGGTCTTCTACCGGAGTGTAAGTAAACACAAGCGTACTTGGGTCATTCCACTCATCTGGATTCTTTGGTGAATCGGCGACCAAATCTTGGTTTTCATCACAGTATCGATCGTCTAACACACCACGACTAGAGCAGTCGCTTGCCATAGCCATTGAAGGAAGTAGTAATGAGCTAGCGATTAACAGTCCTTTAACACTGATTTTCATATTCAAACCTTACTTTTACTTATTGTTGAAAGTCATCTTCGCTACTGCAGCCTTTGTGCCATCTTTTAATTTATTTAATTTCAATAACTTAAAGAAAAGTCTAAATTGGAAAATTACTTTTGTGTCATTACTGTCCAACCGAGAAGTCTCTATTTGGGTCATTTATGTCCCACCAATTTCGGTGGTAAAAAAAGAGGTTCATCGCGGCTTTCCGGGGAAAGCCGCTTTTATCTTCAAGAAGAAGTAGTC
>NZ_JBGONH010000046.1:0-41353 GCF_041439075.1 Vibrio sp. FF145 | reverse complement strand
ATTATCTGCTAACTGCAAGATCGTTCAAGTCTTCTTAAACGATCGGCATTAACTCACTTTGAGTAGGTTTTTTATGACACACCCTAGTAGTTAACAATATTGTAAGTTATTTACAGATACGTTTATTAATTTATAAATATCAAGATTTCCTAAGTATTATTTTATAAAAACAGTTTAAATTGAGATCCTGTGCTGCACAACGAAACAAAAATAACTGACTAAGTTTTGAACACATTCACCTTGCTGATAGATTTTATCCTGTAGGGCAAATGCTCTATTAATGATAAAAACTAAAATAAGGATTATTTATGAGACCATCATTTGCTATCAGTATGGTACTTGCAACGACAGTGGTTGGCTTCCAGTCTTATGCACAAAATATTGAGACAACAGATTCATTAGGTATTGCAGAAAGTAGCGCAGCGCAAAAGCAATCTTTGGCGTTACAAATCAGCGAGCGTTATTCCGATCTTGAGCTTTCATTGAAGGCTCAGATCTCAGAAAAGAACTTATCCGCGCCTGTAGATAAATTGAGCTCTACTCAGCCCTACTCTGCATTTTCAAGCCGGATGCAGAAAGCGGATCTTGGTTATCGCAAGATGAAAGGGATCAACGACTTCAGCGACTCTGTGTTAGAGGTTCGCATGGCTGATGAAGCGATGATCGAAGCTTGGAAGAATGGTGAAAACCCGCTGTTTGCTTTCGAACCATCAGGCGATGATTCAAACTGGCAATACATCGAAGCCTATGATGTGTATGGGCAGGTTCACGAACTAGACGTGTACCAAATGCCAGACGTCCCAGTGTTTGTGGTTGATAGTAACGGTGCTGAAGAGCTCAAAGCAGGCCTAATGGCGATGCAGGCAGAGATGCAAAAGCTGGGTACTACAACGAAAATCAATGCCGTTAGCGATACCAATGCCGACGAGAGTAAACCTCAAAAATCGTCTTTGATGAACAGGGCTCGTCGCTCGATGGCCTTGTCGGAACCTGAGCCGTTGAATACCACACAATTAACCAAAATCCGTTTAGCCGTCGACCAAGAACCTTGGATCTCTGGTAAAGCGGAAATCTACGCTATCGTGACGGGTGTCGATTCAAGTCGTTTAGAGCCCCAGATCGACCTCGTTGAGATGCCTTATCTGGACTACGACAAACAGACGTACTACCCGAACCAGACCGTCATCTTCTGGCCTCGCTACCGTTGGGGCGCTGCAGACATGATCTTAATGGAACACGATGATGGCACAGACTACAAAGCGCTAGCAAAACTCTTAGTTCAAGCCGCAGAAGAGATACTGAAGATGATTCCTGATCCAGAAGTTCAAGGTTATGCGATCATCCCTCAGATCACAGGCAAGATTATCGATGTGATTCCTGATGGCGTATTAGTCAATGATGACGACTTCGTGGACGTGTACTACACCTTAATGCAGAACACACCTTATGTAGACCGTCCGGGCGCAGGCGGAAATGCTGTCGCATCGTTTGCACCAGTCACCATTTCACCAACAGAGTAAGTCGTTTCTTATTTAGTTAGGGCTTAATCGCTAGGCCCTAACTCTTCATTATCGAAGGTAAGTCAAACACAAAAAATCTACTCAGAACCTAATTACAAGGAGTAATCAAACACAATGATGTCTTCTAAAAGCGGACGAAACACATCTTTCAGCGCATCATGCTCAGGGTGCGGAAGGTAATTCTGGCGGCCTTCTTCATCGGCGAACGTCATTAACACCGAGTGGGTATAACCTTGATTCTTGTTTTCAGGGCTGTCATTTAATCCCCATTCTACTGAAGTGACCCCTTCAACCTTGTTTGGCATCGCTTCAAACAGCATCTTTAGTTTTTGAACCTCTGAAGCTTCAGCGTTTTCTTTAAACTTAATCAGTAGAATATGACGAATCATTCCCGTTTCTTTTTGAGTCATTCCTTGTCCTTTCGAGTCGTTCGCTTACTGGTTTGTAATGCTTAACCAACACCCAATAGCGATCTAAAGTTAGAGAACAACAAAATGCCACACGTTACACAACATGCCAAGGCTAGATCGCTAGAGTTTATAAAATACTCCACAACCCAATAACGAAAAATGCTGCACCCGAGGGCGCAGCATTTCTCATGACAATGGTAAGCACATCTTTAACGTTAATCACGACGACCTGTAAGCTGGATCGTTTGGTCTTGATCAACGTTCTTTTGGAATTGGATTCCGCCGTTAGACGCTTCATTTCTTCCTTCAAGTGTTAAGTCAGATTCAACACGCTCAGCCTTTACTTGATTAGCTTCGCTCCTTGCCATGTCGATAGTACCGGTATAAGTTCCGTCAGCAGCGAAAGCTGTGTTCATTGAAAGAGCCATCAAGCCTAGTGCGATAAACTTGTTCATACATCACCTCATATTATTTTTAATTATTTGTTCGTTTGATATCTGTGTTTCTTTGTTGGGGTAACTTTAGCGCTTGAGTGATAGCGACTCGAGGAAAAGCAAGATTTACCAAATGGAAAATCAAGGGATTAGCGAAGTTCTGACGCTGTTCTGTCTTATCTGTTTTGTACTACCACTATGATATTAGAGTCACATAATTTCTGTACGCCTACCGCACCGAAATTACTGCCTATAAAAGGATTCATTTGGAGAGCCTGTGGACATCAATTTAGACATTCAAAATATCCTCGTCATCAAGCGTATGTATGAACTTCGCAATGTTGGATTGGTTGCGGAGTCCCTAGGCAAAACCTCTGGGGCGATCAGCAAGAACCTTTCGAAATTAAAGTTGCAGCTCGACGATCCACTGTTCATTCAAACCAAACACGGTTTTGAACCCACGACTTTTGTTGAAACCAACATCGAAAATTTTGAGCAGATCTTGAGCAGCGTTGAAGCCATTAAACACCAAGTATTTTCGCCAGAAACTTACCAAGGTGATATCAAAATCTACGCAAATACCTTGTTCTGGGAGCGCTTTGGCTCGAAGCTCTACTTTGCTCTGAGTAAAGAAGCCCCGCATGCTCACTACTCATTCGTTCGATGGGGAAGCAATGTGAGGAACAGGCTCATCGACGGCGAAGAATCCATAGCGGTTCATTACTTTGATGAAACCTTGCCACAGTCAATTTCTCAAATGGAATTCGGCAAAGGAAAAGTGGTGTTCTTCGTGAGAGAGGATCATCCAGCGAAAGACTTTGAGTCGCTCGCCAACTACCCAATCATTCTATTTAAAACCCCGGGATGGAATGACAATAAATACCCGATCCTTGATCGCCTTAGGAATATCGGTTTTCACGTCAACCCAAGAGTGGAAGTCGACCACCCTGCGATGATTCACGATGTTGTGTTCAAATCCGACTATTTTGGTATCACTCTTAGTGGCAGCGTACCAGAAGGCTGTCGTAGTATTGATTTGCCGGAAAAACTGACGATCGATGTGGGTTATGTGATGAGCTGCCGTCGTTCACAGAAAGACGCGCCTTTGAATCAATGGCTATTCCAAATGCTAAAGTCTACGCTAAAAAACAAACAAGCGTAGTTCAACATCTAAAGGCCTAAATGATTACCGGGTTAACTGCTTAAAGGCTTAACCGCTTAGCTGCTTAGCTGCTTAACGACATAACTCCCCTACCATCCAAAAAAAGAAAAGGCTCCCGAGGGAGCCTTTGATTATGTTTCTAGTGACTATTCGCTTATGTTTTTATTTTAAAATGCTTCTTCGAGCGTTTGTTCATTCTTTTTTTCTGTTTGTTTCTCGCTGGTCTCTACCTCTTTCAAGCGCGCAGTGAAGTGTCTTAACACCGGCGGCTCGTAAGTAAAATCGAGCCCTTTCACTTGTCCTGCATTCTCTTTCACTTTTTCGAATGCTTCGATGATGAAGTCCATGTGCGTTTGTGTGTAGGTCGCGCGTGGAATGGTTAAGCGCAATAATTCTGCAGGACATGGATGTTGTTCACCGGTTGCTGGGTCGCGACCTTGCAGCAATGAGCCAATCTCAACCGCTCTGATACCCGCGACTTTATAGAGTTCACACGCCAAAGCATGTGCTGGGAACTGACCTGCAGGAATATGAGGAAGCAGTTTACCCGCATCCACAAACGCAGCATGACCGCCTGCTTGCTGGCACACGATGCCCATCGCTTCTAAGCCATCAACAAGGTATTGCACCTGGCCAATGCGGTACTCTAACCAATCTTGGCGCATACCGTCATACAGACCAACCGCAAGACGCTCCATTGCGCCGCCTTCTAACCCACCATAGGTTGGGAAGCCTTCTTGCACCACACACAAAGTTCGACACTCGGTGTACACATCCATGAAAGAGTCGTCTTTAAAGCACAACAAGCCGCCCATTTGTACCATGGCATCTTTCTTGGCAGACATGGCTAAGCCATCCGCGTATTTGTAAGACTCACGTGTGATCTGTTCGATTGTCCAATCTTGATAACCGACTTCACGCTGCTGAATGAAGTAAGCATTTTCAGCGTAGCGTGCAGAATCCATGATCACAGGGATGTCGTACTTCTGAGCCACTTGATACACGGCTTTAAGGTTGGCAATAGAGACAGGTTGTCCACCAGCAGAGTTACAAGTAATGGTACTCACAATGTAAGGAACGTTAGCCGCGCCCGCTTCTAAGATCGCTTCTTCCAGTTTCACCACATCGAAGTTGCCTTTAAAATCCGCATTCACTGAAGTATCAAATGCTTCTTTGGTATAAACGTTTTTCGCCACACAGCAATTCACTTGGGTGTGACCTTGTGTTGTATCGAAGAAGTAGTTAGACAGAGCAACCATTTTGCTGCGATCGAGTCCCTTTTCCATTTCACGCTTCTTGATAAGAACAGGAATGTAGATCTGCTCTGCGCCGCGCCCTTGGTGTGTTGGAATCGTCAACTCGTAACCGAAGATATCCTTAACCGCGTTCGACAATGCGTAGTAACTGCGGCTACCACTGTAAGCTTCATCCCCCATTAACATCGCGGCTTGCATGCGCTGAGTAATAGATCCTGTTCCGCTGTCTGTCAGTAAGTCGATAAACACATCATCACTATCAAGTAAGAATGGGTTCATCCCCGCATCGACAATGGCTTGTTCACGATAGGCACGAGTTGTTCTTTTTACTGGCTCTACAACACGAATACGAAACGGTTCTGGTAGATGTTTGAAGTTTTCCATAATAATACCTTTCAATACATTCCGATCAGGTCGAAATCTATTTTCTTTAGATGTCACGAATCCTCACCATTAAATTATTAGTTCCGTATAAATACACACATAAAATTAACAGTGAAAATAAAAAATTAAAAAATGACTTATTAATCAAACCTAAACAGAGGCTGAGATAATTAGCGAGAACGACAAAACAACGAATATTCCGCACGAAATAATAAGTGCGATATTCATGCGTTCAAAGGTTATCAAAGCTGCTGATAGGTAAACAAAGCATGCTGCTTTGCTGGCGCGTGACGCCTAGAGGGTACTACTCTGAAGAAAGGCGGAACGAGAGCTGGTGATCTAAGGTATACCAAGCTAACAAGGTTAGCCATGTTGTTGATTGCCATTTCAGATACATGTTCACAATATATCCCTACGTTGAAATCAAGATGAACCGAAAATTAAATATAGTGCAATTGTTTTATAAATACAGCTTAGAAAAGTATAAATGTGATCAAAATTTGGAATGGTAATTAAATACGATAGCATGTTATATAAACTGTGAATCACAGCCGTTTATATACTATTAAACTAGTTCAACGAGTTACTTAATAATATCGAATCTCTTTTGAACTCAATATCTCTCTAATAAGAGGCGAAGATGGCTGTTTTCTAAAAAGCTATCTTCTAGAAATCTACTAAGCTAAAAACGCCAAGCTCTGATGAGGCTCAAACCTCACCAGAACCGTATTCGCAGTGAATGACTTACTTCTTCTTAACCACTTGTTTAATCGCCATTTCAGCTAACTTCGGAGTCGCGGCTTTCAACGCACTTGGTGCCACCTTCTTACCGACTTTTACTGCTTTATTCAGTTGGCCTTTAACCGACGTGCCTCTTTTCATGGCTTCTAAACGTTGGCGGTTTCTCTGAACGTTATTTGCGTCAGCGATACGCTCAATCAACGTCTGCCTTAAAGTATCTAAACCAAACTGTACCTTTTCTGGCGCAATCGCCAGCGGCAAAGCGATGTCCGGCTGCAACAATGTTTGATTATATTCGAGCGCTTGAGCAATGATCTTTGCTTTGGTTGATGTTGGGTTCTCTAAGTCATACGGCGGTTGCCACTCATCTACAGGCTTTAACCTATCTACTTGATTCACAACTGACACCACAATCGGCTTCTTGCGTGAGATGTTCTTAGGATCATCATAGAAAGCATCAAATCTATCTTTCAACTGCTTATCCAAATCACGTGCAGATTGATTGGCTTTAAGCACCCATAACACCACATCGGCTTGGGTCATCTCTTTAAGCATCTGCGCTTCGGTTTTAGGATTGCCATCAAGCCCTTGAAGATCAACCACGCGAACATCATTATCGTCGACAAACGCGTTGTAGACGGTTGATGTATCGGTTGATGGTAGAACATCGACCTCGGCAACCAGCTCTTGCTTAAGAGCGTTGATAAGTGAAGATTTACCCGAACTTGTTTGCCCAACCAGCACGATTCGCACAGGCTCTAACTCAGGAGCAAAGCGTTGTTCGTCGAGTTCAGAAACATCGGACGCTTTAAGTGCTTCATCTTCAATGCTGAAACGTCCGCTATAGAGATCAATCGCCACCGCCGCAACTTCATCTAATAAAGCTTGTTTAGCGGCGTATTGCATGTCATCAACCACGCCTCTTGTCATTGAAGATGTCGCTTGCTCTCTACCTAAATCAGAAACAACTTTTAACGGGTTCAAATAGAGGTTTTTGAGGTGATTCCCCCAAATAGCGGCCTTAACGATCTTCTGCCCTAGCTCGCCATATTTGTCATAGGCTTCGTAGCCCGCTTTGATGTAAGAAACCTTGAGATACTCAATGCCCGGTATATGCTCTCGCACTACCAGTTTGTAGCGTCGGCTTACCTCTTCGAACAGCTTTAGCCCTTCAGGAATCGAGAAGTCGAGCGATTTCTTATCAAACTTTTTCGCCACAAACTCAAGTACTTCTAAACCGGTTTGGTCTAGGTTACCCCACTCTATGTCGACCATTAATTGTTGGCGCACATGGTGTTTTGAATCATTCCAGATCGACAGTTCTTTTTGAGACCAATCAGTCGAAGCCTTAACCAATGCATCGTTGATATCAGCTTTGTTATGTTGTGATTCAGCTTCAGATTCAGAAGCATCTTCGCCAAGGCCGTCGCTCTCTTTATTTGAGAAGGGCTCCGTACTTGAAGATCGGCGTGAAGAGCGGCGTGAAGAGCGGCTTGAAGAATCGCATGAAGAACGACTAGAAATGAACAAGGGAATGGTGAATACCAAGGTACTCACGGCAATGGCAATCGACATTTCGAGTAGGTAACCGTATTTGATCGCCAAGAAGACACCAAAACCCATCATGATAATGCTTGGGAAGATGGCCGAAATAAGAGCAATGCCCCAGCGGCCGCTCGATAGCACCGCCAGTAATCGAAATAGGTTTCTAATTTTCTTCATAGCCCGACGCCGCCTTTCCTTTTTTCAGGGATTCTTTGTAGATCTTCTGCATCTCTTGCTCAGACACTTCTTCACCTTTGTTCTTATGATAGAAGTAAAAACAAGCCGCGCGACCTAAACCATAAGAGGTGCCGAAACTCATTGCCGCTGCAGCCACCGCACCTACCGTTTGACCATAAACTGGAATCAGCTTTATCAACTGTCGAGTGCCCAGTTTCATTCCGTATTGCAAAGCAAAGCTGCTTCCGAGAGTGCCTATCAACTCACTGAAGACTCGCTTGTTCCACTCGACCCCATATTGATTCGCCAAGCTATGAAGCATTTTCGCTTGAATCGCAGGTACCGACACCAAACCAACACCCGGAATCAGGTCACTCGCCGCTGCACTTCCTGCATACCAAAGCACTTCGTTTTCAACTTGATCAAAGTTGGCTTCTTCTTGCGTGGAATGCTCTTTGTCTTGCACCATCATTCCAATAACAGGAAGAATACTGGTCAGCTTTTCTAACAAAACGTCATAGTTATATATTGAGCCACTGTTATTGCTCGAGTCATCCGTTTCAAAATCCACCGTGACGGATTCAAACTCTTTACCCCAAGCCTTCTCTACTTGGTTGGTGTTGAACTGAACCAGCCTTGCTCGATCTGTTTCACCGGAAAACAACACTGCAGTATGAACAAGCAGCAAGTGTTTAATTTTCTTCTGTTTCTTAATCTGCTTTAGAGCCGCAAGCACTGAGGATTGTTCAGGTTCGTCGGCTTTCATTACAACGACTAACGCATTACCTGCCTGACCAATCTCTTCCAGATCCTCTTTCGCATCATAATTCGCTTCGCTTAGTCCTCTGGTATCGAGAAAGCGCATCACCGGTTTGTCTTGTGGGAATTCGTAAGACATCGCCGTCATGGTACAAGGCGCAAAACCATTGCCGACTTCAACAGAGGAGTCCCCCGTGACCGCTTGAATAAACGATGACTTGCCCGCCCCCGTTTTTCCCAATAGCCACAATGTCGGCAGATGCTGACGCTGGTATTCATGGGCCTGAGTAAGATCTGGGTTCTTGCTCGGATTAATGAAGTCTTTTATTTGGTCAAACATGTTTAGAGTAACGCTCACTTGATGTTGAGATTCGAGTTGATGACAAAGCAATACTGACTTATATAATCACAAATCATATTAAACTTATGTTTGTTCAGTCGCACAGGTTTACAATACCTAAACGCTTGTTTTTATTTGCGCGCTCATTCTTTATAGGCGCTTTTTTATACGTGCGGGTATCATCGTATTGATTCACCCATCGAACGAACATCAACAAACAAAGAGAAGTAAAAGGTAAGTATGGAACAAATTTATTTAGCTGGCGGTTGCTTATGGGGCGTACAGGAATTTATTAAGTACGTTCCTGGTGTTATCAGCACAGAAGCAGGCCGTGCCAATGGAAGCGCCCAGCTAACAGAAAACGGGGCGACGCAATGCGATAGCACGCAATGCAATGGCACACAAAGCGATTACGATGGCTATGCAGAGTGCGTACAAATTGAATTTGATCCAAGCGTCACGTCTGTAATGATTTTGATGAAACACTTGTTTGAGATTATCGACCCTTACAGCGTCAATAAACAAGGTGTCGATGTCGGAGAGAAGTACCGCACAGGCGTATACAGCACCAACGCAGAACACTTAACCGAAGCTAAGCACTATATTTCTTCAAGAGATGATGCCGACCGTATCGCACTCGAGATATTGCCGTTAACTCACTATGTCGCGAGTGATGATATCCACCAGCATCACCTAAGCCAGTTCCCTGAAGATCACCACTTATGCCATATCCCTTGGGATCTGCTGCATAAGTACAAATCCTAGACTTAAACGTTACGCCTTGAGCCCTGAGCCCTGAGCCCTGAGCCTAGAGCCTAGAGCCTAGAAACAGAACACTAAAAAGCCCCAATAAGCATTTCATATTGGGGCTTTTTAAATTATTTCAGTATGAGCTAAAGCCAGAAAGCTTATTGAGTGATTTTCAAAAGCTCTCCGTACATATCACATTAAACTTTGGCAGTTCAAACGAACGGCTACCGCAATCGGTAGCCGCTGTAAAAAGTTATAGTTTTTGATTTAAAAGGAATTAGCCTTTGGCTGGCGTCACTTCGTCTTGTTGCTCGACTTTGTCATCGACCGCTTTAACAAGTAACAGACCGACAGAGAACACAATCAAACCACACAGAACGAATACCATGCGTCCCCACATAGGGTTTGGCAGTACGAACATTGTCATTACGCCCACACCCGCTACCGCGATAAGTGAACCCAACATACGACGTTGCTTGTTATCCAGTTTCTTCTGTTCATTACTCTCAGCAACTAACGGTGTTGCTAGATTGTTGAAGAACTTGTCGACATCTTTCTCACGGTGTTCCGGTAATGGCTTGTAGAACAGTGTTGAAAGAACGAAGAAGCCAGCAGTAAATACGATGTGACCGATAAGGCCGATAGCCACTTTCAGGTCAGCCCACTCACGGCCAGTTAGTTCGTTTAGACCGAACCAGTTTTGAATCATGTCCGCAGTGATAACGAAACCAACAAAGTAAGAAACCACACCACCTACAACTAGCGTACCCCAACCTGCCCAATCCGGTGTTTTACGGATGAAGAAGCCACAGAATGCTGGAATCGTCATTGGGAAGCCTATCAATGCGCCCACGTACATCATGGTGTCGAACAGGCTCAGACCTTTAAGAGAGTTGATGAACAGAGCAACCAAGATGATCGCGATACCGAAGAAAGTAGACGTTAGCTTAGAAACAACCATTAGCTCTTTCTCTGTCGCTTTAGGGCGAAGAATCGGCTCGTAGAAGTTCTTAACAAAAATACCTGAGTTACGGTTTAGACCAGAGTCCATTGAAGACATAGTCGCAGCAAACATAGCGGCAATCAGAAGGCCAACCATACCTGCAGGCATGTATTCTTGAACAAAGTAAAGGTAAGCGAAGTCAGCGGCTTTGCTGCCAGCTTCTGGGTAAGCTGCTGCTAAATCAACACCTTGACCTGCCATGAACCAAGAAGGCATGAACCAGATGATTGGACCAAGCGTCATTAGTACACAAGCAAGCAGTGCAGCTTTACGTGCGTTGTTTGAATCTTTCGCAGCAAGGTAACGGTAAGAGTTAAGCATGTTGTTGGTGATGCTGAACTGCTTTAAGAAGATGAACACAGCCCAGATGCTGAAGATGCTCATGTAGTTCAGGTTATCACCCGTAATGAATGAATCTGTTGGGAAGTCGTTAACGATCTGCGTAACGCCGCCACCGTGGTAAATCGCAACCACAGCACACGTCACCGTTACCGCCATGATGATAACCATCTGCATGAAGTCAGATGCGATTACCGCCCAAGAGCCGCCTGTTACTGACATTACCAGTACAACCAGACCCGTTAGGACAATCGTCGTTGTCATATCAAAGCCGAAGATACCCGATGCGATGATCGCAAGGCCGTTCAACCAGATACCAGCAGAGATAACGCTGTTTGGCATGCCAGACCAAGTAAATACTTGCTCATTAACCTTACCAAAACGCATACGAATCGCCTCAATTACCGTCACAACGCGCAGTTGGCGGAACTTCGGAGCGAAGTAAAGGTAGTTCATTAGGTAACCGAATGCGTTCGCGATGAAGATAATCGCTACGGCAAAACCATCGGTAAAAGCTTTACCTGCTGCACCAGTAAATGTCCAAGCACTGAACTGGGTCATAAATGCGGTTGCACCTACCATCCACCACAGCATATTACCTCCCCCACGGAAGTAATCACTTGTCGTACTTGTAAACGTTCGGAACATCCACCCTATCGCAATTAAGAATAGGAAGTAGATGCCAACTATCAGGGTATTGAGTTCCATCTTGAGACCTTTTTATTCATGTTTTTTTGTTAAGGTCACTATAGATAGATGGCAATCACATTTGTACTACAATAACTTAAATGCGTGACAGTGATCTTACAGTCCAGGACTTAAATAATCATACAAGTGATCGAGTTCAAATTTGCAACAACAGTCAACACGATGCATCAAACTTACACATCCCAAACGTTAATTTTCAGTTCAAACATCAAAGACAAGAACCATGAAACACTAAGATACTGATAGGTAAGAAAATAAACACAAAGGACAAATAACTAACATAGAAGCTAACGTCATATACGAGCCATCTACAAGGTAAATTGATAGAGAAACTCCACTTACCAACAAAGTGAAAATGTTTATTTTGTATGATTACTAGAAGCTACAACTAAATAAAAAACCGAACCGTTCCGAAGTTCCGCAACTTGGCACCTCAATAATGAAAACTTGAAAACCACTAATATAAGCTGACAGTCTTTCACGGAAGTGAAATGCTTTTAACACACCGATTACACTTTCCCCGTCCATTAAAAAGGTGTCATTATGAAGAAATACGTCCCAATCTTAATTGCTCTTAGTACGATGTCTTCTATGAGCTATGCAGCCACCAGCAATGATGATGTTGTTGACTATTTGCAGATGCGAAAAGGCGTGGCTTACCAAGTCAACCATTCAAAGCCATTTACTGGCCAATTTGAAGAGAAGTTCGATAACGGCCAAATCGCGACCAAAGCCCAATTTTCCGATGGTCTAGAACTTGGGTTAGAAACAAATTGGTATCAGAATGGCCAAGTCGCTTCTAAAGTGAATTACGTTAAAGGTAAACTGCAAGGCAAGGCTGAAACCTGGTATCCCAACGGTCAGAAAAAAGCTGAGCTCAGCTATAAAGACAATGAGCTGTCGGGTGCTGGCTCTCGTTGGTATCCGAATGGCGAACAAAGCCTAACAGCCGAATTCAGTCACGGGAAAACAAATGGATTAGTAACGAACTACTACCCTAATGGCAATAAGGCTAGCCAAGCGAAATTTGATGAAGGCGAAGTAGCAAACGGGAAACTCACTCGCTGGAATACTAACGGTGACAAGGTTGAAGAACTGACCTTTAAAGACCACAAAATCACGTCTAAACAAGTTTGGATGCCGACAGAAAGCTAGTCCAGTATAAGTTTGTGCTAAGGGCTAGTTTACTGAGACTGTCCTAAATCCTGTATAATTGGTCCATAGCACTGCTCTTCCTGAGCGCATATGACTAGAACGGACTGCATTGTCATGAGGCTACTTTTCAGAGGTAATCTCAGCGTGAATAACGTTGATCTTATCTATCAACCTCACCTACCTATCAACCCCACCTCTTCGTACCTGATACATTGAAAAGTGCAACTGCAGTAGTGGGTCAAACGGATTCACTTGAACGTGCGGTGAGCAACCGAAAAGCTTAATCGTTAATCGTCTTGATAGATGCCCCAGATAACCCTCAACTCAGATTTCAGACAAAAAAACGCTCATGTTGCCTGTATCAACATGAGCGCAAGGGCAGATCTTCACTACCATGTCCTACCTTTCTAAACGAAAGCAGAAGTTATAATTAGAATAGTTGGGAGCAATAATTAAGGTGTCACCTAAAACACCTTAATTATTTGTTTTAACATAGACTGAAGACTGAAGACTGAAGACTGACAGCCTTCTCCACCTCTAGCTTACTGTCCCCAAAACAGATAAAGCCCACATGTTTCAATTCATTCAAAAATTCACATCGTCGATGGTTCATCCGACAGCATTAGACAACCTGCCCTCATACCAATCTCAAATTCAAGATCAGCTTTGTCGCTCAGCCATCATAGTGATCTTATTCACCCACCACTCGAACGCCAAAGAATAATAATGTATTACAAATAAAATCTACAGTGAAACATTACTATTTTTGCTATAGCGCACATTACAGAAAGAAGCCCCAACAAATAAATTAATATTTATTCTTTTAAAACAATGGATTACTTAATCCTATCAATTTGTAACGATCTGTGTAAATGAGATTTATGATAACAACAAGATCTAATTCACAGATCGACCTTCACATTATCTATAGCATATTTGTATTATTTTAATGCAAGCAGGGCTCGGCGAATTCAACAGATTCAAAAAGACTGTTGCATTAATCAAACGAATTACCCTATTTGGCTCTAACTTGAGGCCAATACTCAACCTATAAATATGGAATTAATACCATGAATAAAACTAAAATCGTGATTGCTGTGGCATCTGTACTCGCTGCTGGCTCTGTATCTGCGGCGTCTTTCGATATGAGACACGAATACAAGAGTCATACAGATCAACACGCTACTCGTGTAAAACTGGGCGATAGCATTGGCAACTTCCTTGTAGATATCGAAGCGAAATTCAAGGGAGAAGACGGCGAGTTTATGGAAGATTTGAAGAATAATGGTTGGGAACTTGGTCTTAATTATCGCCATGTGCTTAACGATAACTGGACGATGACTTACGGCATGCCAATAGAAGGTCGCGAGTCTGGTGTCACATACAAACCTCAAGTTCGCGCGACATACAGTGTCGACAGCATTGACGGTTTAAGCCTAAGTGCACGTTACCGTTACGATATGAGACAGAACACAAAATCAATTGCAACTGACTCAGACGGCAAGCCAATCTTAGATAACGGCTACTTAACTTATCAAAACGATGAAAACCAACGTCGCCATCGCTTAACAGCAAACATCAACTACTCAATGGAGAACTGGCGTTTCGGTTTTGAAGGTAACTACTACAAAGCAGATGATTACAACATCTACGACAACGATGATACAAACTACGAGTTAAATGCAAGTATTCGCCACATTATGGGTCAATGGGCACCATATGTAGAGTTTGGTGATGTGAGTACTTCATCGACTAAAGCGACTCGTGAACTGCGTAGCCGTGTTGGTCTAACTTACAGCTTCTAATCGATAGCTATATAAATAATCTAAGATAATTACTGTCCTAATTTTCTAAGACCTAAACAAAAGCCAGCTTAATCGCTGGCTTTTCTTCTTTCAAATCAGGTCATTCAACAATGATTCGCTTACAGGAAGATACAACCCTAACGGCTGATCCGATATAAAAAGGAAAGTGTCACTTCATCATTAGGCACGACTCGCTTCTGCTGAGCCAAAAACAATTCCGCTGTCGAAACGGCATCGGCTAATGCATTGTGGCTGTTGTACTCAGGAAGCCCATACCTGTCTCGCGTACCCGCTAGAGTTAAATCCACCTCTTCATGGTTACTGATCGCTTTCTCCATGCTCTTCTCAATACATAGTGTATCTAGCCAAAGTAAAGGCAACTGCCTTAAGCCATAGTATCTTAATAGATACTGGCTAATGAACTTCTCTTCGACCACACAAGCGTGCGCGACGATGATCTTACCTTTTGCGGCTTCGAAAAACGTCAGCATAGCATCATGAATTGAAGCGCCCTCTTCCAGCATTTGTGGTGTGATGTGGTTGATAACTGCAGTTTCAGCATTGATCTGCGAATCGTTATCCAGATAAATATGCTTGGCGGACGCTAAGTCTATTCGCCCCTTGACCACATCGACCCAACCCATAGATAGAATAAGGTCTTGCTCGCTGTCTAAGCCTGTAGTTTCAAGATCTAAAACGATATATTCGCTATCTTTGGCCAAGTCCGTCATCTCTGGGCAAGGTTGATCCACAAGAGCATGTAACGCCTCTGGCAGCTTAACCGTATTCAAATATTGCTTTCGTGTGCGCTTAATTTTCTCAAGAGGATGAAAGTAATTTAAAAACGATTTCATTAGCGTGCTCCGAAACGGATTTTCGCGGCTTCTTGAAGGTCAGCAATGATCCTAAAGGCATCTTTCAAGTGTTTACGCTCAAAGCTACCAAAGCTATCTGGGTTGATGTTGTTGTCAGGCACATCCCCGTTCTTCAGCGCTTCAAGTTGATGACCAAATCGGAAAGAGAGAATGAACTGGTAAGAGCCCAGAATGTTCTTGAATGCGTCGTCGCTCAGCATGCCTTTTTCATTGGCAGCTGCGAAACGTTCATCGGTTGCTGACAAATCACATTCCACCGCTAATCCGTAAATACGCGCAAGATCAATAATCAAGTTAATGGCGTACTTCTTCACATTGAGTGTTTTCTTGTTCTCACCCGATTTCTCTAGAACCAAACTATTGAAAATACCCAATGGCGGGTTGGTGTTTACCGCATCTTTCACTAGTGTGCTTAAAAACTCACGGTTACTGCGAATGTTAGAATGCAACTCATCACGAAGAATGCCTTCGAACTCACTGTTGCCATAGATGGTTCGAATTTCTAGGAACACACTGATGTTGAGTAAGCGTTCGTACTCAGGGTTAGCCACCCACTTCTTGTAGTAGTGCTTCCAAACGCTGAGTGGCTGACACCATTTTGGTGTCGCAGCCATGAATTTACCCGGACACAATGGATAATCACAACTCGCTAATCCGTTAGTCACCATCATCGCTAAATGTTTGAAGTAAATACGGTCACTGTCTGTCGCATCGTCAGAGAGTACAATCGCACTATCTTGATCCGACAGCATATGGACTTCATTACGAGCGTGCGAGCCCGCAACAATCCAAGAAAAATCACAAGGTGGTGGGCCTAACTTATCAATCGCTATCTGAATCAATCGGCGTGTGTAGGCGTCCATAATCATGGTCATGACCTTACCTACGGTTTCCGGTGCAACCTTGCCTTCCACCAGCGCTTCAAAAATAGCTTGTCGCTCTGGGGTAAACGAAGACATGGTTTTCACACTGCCCGCGTATTTGATTTTCTCGATTAAGAAGATCGCTTGGACACGATGGTTTTGAACTAAGTGAGACGTAGTGAGAAGACCAACGACCTTATTATCTTTCACAACGGGCAAGTTACGGATGTTGAATTGCATCATGATAGACGCAGCATGCAGCACCAGATCATCCGGTTTTACCGTCAGTGGAGAATGCGTCATCACCTCGGAGATCAGGCTATCAGTGCTGACACCGTGGGCGATCACTCGCTTAGTCATGTCACGGTCGGTAATCAAACCAACAATGGTTTCACCCTCATAGATCACGGCACATGGCGAGCGTTGATGAAGCATTTCAACCGCGACCGACTGAATAGTTTGTTCAGACTTAACGATAGCCACCTGCCCGCTTGCCACTTCTTCAACCTTACGAATGAACAAGCCTTTTTCTTTATTTGACCACACAACATCAAGTGCCGACTTCAACCGAACCTGCGCCTGTGATGCAAAGTGTTCTGCGCAGCTTGGGAATGCCTTGAACAACGCTTGAAGCGCCGAATGTGGAATCACATAAAGTAAGCTATTTTCGATTGCGATCGCTCTGTAGCCTTTCTCGTCATTAACTTCAGAATCTAAGAACGTAAAGCCGTACAAGTCTTCACTGCCTAAACGAGCACGAAGTACACCGTCTGACTTTCTTTGCTCCATAGAACCGGTTCGGATGATGTAGAGCGACTTTTCTTTACCCGACTCACATAGATCAACCACATCCCCCTTGCCGAGATAAGTGATCTGAACATTGGAGGCAAGTTCACGAAGTGCTTGTTTAGGGATCTTATCGAAAGGATCTATCTGACCGATAAATTGAAGAATATTTGGCAAAAGAGATTGAGGCATAACCATACTCGCATTTGTTTGATTAGTATTATTATATAATTAATATATCGAGTTGCGAGTTGATTTTTAGGTTGAATAGCAGAATTGATCAAGTTTTAGAGATCAGAATAAGAAGTGCAATGTCAGAAACATAAAAATACAGATACAAAAAAGCACGCTAAATGCGTGCTTTAAAATTTGTAAGGGCACATCAAGTGCTTTCAGTTAGCTTGTTACAGGCAATCGGTGATTTGATTCTTGCAAGTGACTTGCCGAAACTTGGCGTGCTTTATCACTATTGCCTGCCATAATGGCTTCGTATATTGCGCGATGTTCGTTAATGCATGTGCTGCCTTCTTCTGAAGAGTGCACAATAAAGTTAACAAACATCGTCGTCAATATGTTGCCAAACGGTAAGTAGAAATCATTACCCGTTGCATTGAAGATAAGGCTATGGAACTTCATATCAATATCTAACCAGCGAGCTTGATCAAGCGTTTCTTCGCTAGAAATTTCTACCATTTTTTGGAAAATTTCTGATAATTCAATACGTTGCTCTGCAGTTGCAAACTTAGCTGCCAATGCACACGCTTCAGGCTCAATCGCACGACGTAAACCTAAAAACTGATGACAAAACTGATCGGTATCAGCTAGTCCATCCATCCATTCGATAAGCTGAGGATCTAAAAAGTTCCAGTATGCACGATCAACAACGCGAGTGCCGATTTTAGGGCGTGACTCTAAAAGGCCTTTTGAAGTTAGAAGTTTCACCGCCTCTCGCAACGCCGTGCGGCTAATACCAAACTGCTCACACAGAGCCATCTCACCAGGGATAATCGAACCCTGAGGTAAATTACCCGACAAAATACCACGAGCGATTTCACGTGCCACCTGCACATGAAGGCTTCGCTTAGAGCCTGAAATAGATTTGAAAGTTTCTGCCATGAGTCTACTTACTTATTAGATATGTATTATTTAACTCGTACTATAGCACTGAAAGTATAATGCACCAAATGAGGGGGATAATAACGTGAGCTCCCTTATACTCTATGGTTCTATCAAAATCTCACAAACTTTTCGAAGCTTATCACTACCAGTCGTACCTTCTTATTTATACATACAAATAGTTCCTATTTACGCAATTTTGGCATGCGTAACATCACAAAAATCACCTTAACTTGTGAGTTCCCCTTCACTGCGACGCATTTCTATCGTTGTACACTTGATTGAACCAGGTGTTATTGTATGATTTATTAAAAATAATAGGTGACTGTAGATGTTTGACTCGATAGCCGCTACAAGCATTATCCCTCAAGCTTAAAGTCGCGCTAACTTAAATCTATCCGCTGTTTTTATACTTAATACGTCAGCCTGAGGTGGTTTATATGGCTATATTTTCATTGGTGGCAGATTCAAGCCGCCGAATTCATGTTCAAGTGGCTCGACAGATTGCGCGTAAAATTCTGTCGGGAGAGCTCAAAGAAAAAGAGAAATTACCCAGTGAAATGGAGTTGTGTGAAGTCTTTGGCGTCAGTCGAACTGCACTTCGCGAATCGACAAAGCTACTTTCAGCCAAAGGGCTTATCGAATCAAAACCTAAAGTGGGGACTCATATCAGGCCACGTGCTCAATGGCACTTTTTAGACCCTCAACTCCTAGATTGGATTCAAGATCTGGAAGACACCAAACCCTTCTTATCTCAATTTTTAGGCTTAAGAAAAGCGATTGACCCAGAAGCGTGTGCGCTTGCGGCATCCAACGCTACGGTAGAGCAACGTAAAGAGCTTTCGATTCTTTTCCAAAAGATGACCATCGCGGCAAATGGCTTTGATTATGAAGAGTGGACAACCAACGATCATCTGTTTCACCAAACGATTTTCTTGTCGACGGGTAACCAGTTTTACATTCCGTTCGCGAACATTCTGTCGACGATTTTCAAACAGTTTATCGACCACTCTGCCGAAGGCGGTCGCTTCTGTTTAGAAGAGCATAAAGCGATATATGATGCGATTATGTCAGGCAATGCGAATCAGGCTCGAATAGCCTCTCAAGCTTTACTTGATGATGAAAATCAAAAGCTGTCTAGGGTTGAATTAGCCATCGCATAACCAAGATTGACCAGACTGACTCGTGTATCCCAATACACGAGTCAGTCAGTTTTAGCGCCCATTTTTAACCATCCATTACCGTAGTGTTTCATCTTTAAATGTTGAACTCGGGTCCTCTCAGAGAAAACTTACGGTTACACACATAAGGTGTTGTTTGTGTCTACACAATCGTATGTAAGGAAAAATTTCTCTCTCGCCTGGCCCCTAGCCCTAAACGGTATATTGATGCAGTCGATGTTGATGATCGATACGCTGCTGGTCTCTCCTCTTGGTGAAATACCTTTGGCTGCCATGGGAATTGCGACGACTATGGTTGCCTTTGTACTCGGTATTCAAATGGCGCTGGCAAACGGCACTCAACTAGTATTAAGCCGCGCCGTAGGTTCTGGCATCACCGCTTCATTATCCAAAGCGTTTTGGGCAGGTCTGTTCATCAACTTAGGTATCGCGACAATATTTTGGTTTCTACTCACCTTTTTAGAACAGCCTTTAATTCAAGCCTTAACCGACGATAAAGCCCTTTACTTAGAAATCAGCCACTACCTTGATATCTCAAAGTATCTCGTCATTTTCACTGCATTAACGCAAGTGATTATCGCCCTATTTAACGCATTAGGAAGAACCAAGATACCGTTTAAAGGGTATTTGATTGAATTGCCGATCAACGCTGTACTTTCTTATGGGCTCATTCACGGCTTTTCAAATTTCGAAGGTATTGGTGTTCAAGGCGCCGCGCTAGGCAGTGTTATTGCTATCACCCTTCGCCTTGTGTATCTGGTTCTTTGCGTGTATTTCAGCTCAGCAATTTCACTCAAATTAGACGCCCAACGATCAGAGTTCATGACAAACGTTCGCCGTCACTTTATCGAGATATTCCCTGTCGCAGCAAATGTAACCATGCTGTTGATTGGCGCAACGATTTATCAGTTACTGTATTCGCAACTTAACATCAACGCGTATGTTGCGATTACTTTGGTGATGCCTTGGATTAGGGCTGTCTCTCAATTTATTACCGCTTGGGCTCACTCTTCCGCAATTACTATCAGCCAAGCGATTGGCTCTAAAAAGATGGATGACCTAGTCAAAGACGTCGATACCAGCATTGATATTGCGGTAGTCATTTCTTTTGTGTGTGCAATCTTGTTCGCAGGCTTAAGTATGGTGATTGGTGACATTTACCCGAACTTGGACGAGTCTACATATCAAGCGTTGGCCGTTATCGCCCCACTCTACATCTTTTTACCGATTGTTCGTGGCTACAACACAGTCCATGGAAATGTATTGAGAGCACTAGGAAAAACAACCGCAGTCTTCAAAATCAACTTTACTGGTCAATGGGTAATTTCAATTCCATTGTGTGCATTGATCATCTTTGGATTAGACGGCTCTATCTTTTGGGCATTTGCCATTCAGCCCTTTGAAGAGCTAGTAAAAGCGCTGCCCTTCAGACATCTTGCTCGCAAGTCATTGAGAGAGTTCGACTCAAACAAAGCCAACGAATTGATGTATGACTGATCGCCACCAAAAAGTAACAAAGTTACTGTCCCGAGAAAATGTCTGAACTGCTTGTGTAGTCTCAGGCTTATCTCATTTAGATCGATATAGCTCAAACGAAGAGCCTAGACATTTCGCTACGCCATAAAGAATAAGGCTGCATTAAGTACACTTCCTTAAAAGATATCGTTCCAAGAATGTCTAAAAACAAGCATAAAAAAACCCACTCAAATGAGCAGGTTCTTTATCCAACCGTGTCTAAACGACGTGATTACTTCTCTAGTTTAGCGAAGTAGTCGAAGATTACTGGTACGT
This sequence comes from Vibrio sp. FF145, assembly GCF_041439075.1. Taxonomy (NCBI): domain Bacteria; kingdom Pseudomonadati; phylum Pseudomonadota; class Gammaproteobacteria; order Vibrionales; family Vibrionaceae; genus Vibrio; species Vibrio sp. FF145. Next base: position 20,253 of record NZ_JBGONH010000046.1, on the reverse strand, counting down.
CGTTTTGACCAAGGCCAGCATCTACAGCAGCTTGTAGGCTTGTTGCGGTACCTTGAGCGATTAGAGACTCAGTACCTAGCTCTTCGCAAAGAGCAAGGAAGTAACCAAGATCTTTGTTTGCGTTAGCAACAGAGAAACCTAGCTTCTCTTCGCCGTCTACCGCGTAGAATTTACAGAATTGCATGAACGGAGAGTTAGATGGACCTGCAGACATAATGTCAAACAATTGCTGACCATCAACACCAGCGCGTTGAGCGACAGCGAAAGCTTGAGACATAGTCGCAACCGTTGTCATACCCATGAAGTTGTTTACAAGCTTAGTCACGTGACCAGCACCTAGAGCGCCAAGGTGGAATACGTTTTCGCCTTGCTCTTCAAGAACAGGTTTAACTTTGTTGAAAGTTTCCATGTCGCCAGCAGCCATGATGTTCAGAAGACCATCTTTAGCATGGGCTGGAGTACGACCTAGAGGTGCGTCGATCATACCCGCGCCTTTTTCAGCAAGAGCTGCGCCGATTTGCTTAGTAGAAGCAGGGATAGACGTACCGAAGTCTACGAGTACTGCACCTTCTTTGATGCCCGCTAGAACACCGTCTTCGCCGTAAACGATTTTTTCAACAACAGCAGAGGTGGTAAGGCAAAACTGAACAATATCACTTGCAGCTGCAAGCTCTTTAGCGGAAGTGAAAGCTGTAGCATTGCCACGAGCAGTAACACGAGCCATCGCTTCTTCGCTTAGATCCATTACGTTTACGTGGTAACCGCGTGTTTGCAGGTTTTCAACCATGTTGCCGCCCATAAGACCTAGGCCAATGAAACCGATTACAGGTTTAGTCATGTTCAACTCCAAATATGTTATTGTATGATTATATGCTCATTATAATAACTAGCCGAATCCGCTAAGGCAACCGTTTTAGGACTTTCGTGCGTGATCCAGCGCATGAATTTCGAATGCGGATACTGACATCACTTATCGAATTGGCCTCATATAAACCCAAAGAATAGGTCTTGTGATTAATAAGTGACAAATCAGATAGCAACTCAGTCTTTCGTCCTTCATATCCGACAATATCTAACCGGATACGAATCAGTAAATCATTTACAGATAAAGCTTGATAGGTTTAATTAGTGTACATTCCTATCGTTCTGACCAAAGAAAAATGAGTCAGGCACACTCTTAAAGTTCCCCCCAATAAATCAAAGCGTCTGACACCTTTCCCTGCCCCCTAAAGGTACTAGAGTAGCTCACAACAAGAACTTGCCGAGTCAAGAATAATGCGGAAAAAACACTGTCATTTTTCAACAACCTTATCCAGTAAGTAATAAATTTCGGACAATACAACACCACCAATTGTATTACTTATAAGTTCTAAAAGTCATTGGAAGTTATCGTAACAATACTCGTAGAACCAGATAACAACGTTCATTTTGTTAAATCGTTTCGTTGTCAATGCGCCGCTGCAGAGTTGAACGTTTCTCTAAATTTAGGGGCTGTGATCTTTCGAGCTGGGTTTTGCAGCATCTTGTGGAAAATTTATACAAGGAAGAGGCTTTGACGTGTAGCTGGCCTACATGAAAAGCCGATAACGCTGTAGAAATGAACCACAAGAGCTGCCCGAGGGTTCGGCTAAAATCGTTTTATGCTTTGTTGAAGAATATTTGCTTAGAATGACTAGGCTACATACTCTTCGCCGCGCCTAAAACGATTTTATCTCGAACAAAACTTAACCACGAAAGGTCAACAGCCCCTAGTCATCAACCCTAAACATCAGATGTAAATTGAACCCAATTAATTCAAACGATCTCACCCTCAAACCACACGAATAAAAAAACCGAGCAACTCGCAACGAGTTACTCGGTTTGACTTATTTCCGATGTTTCAGTCGTTGTTGGTATCAACGATACGATTTTTCAATCACGACTGAATTTCAATATGATGCTTCGTTCCCGCAAAGCACCACATCAATACATGCCCTCGTTAAACAGCATGTATGTTAATCATTTACAGTTGAGCAAATGACCCTTCCCACGAGTATGTCTCACCCGCGAACTCAACTGTGTGAGTTGCTTGCTGCGTGTCTTCAGCTTGGTTTGAAATACCGTAATGGTAAGTGTTACCAGAAGTAGTCTGAATGCGAACAACAGTCCCGACACTGTTATGGCCCACAACAGACACTGATTTAACCAGACCACGAGCGCCTACAGAGGCTTCGATAGACTCGTTAAAGTAACCATGCGTTTCTAGTACAGAAGCAAACACGTGGTTTTGACCAGACTGACGTAAGATAAGCGCAGGCTCACTCTTAAGGTTAAAGTCTGGATCGTTAGCACCAGTGCGAGCAAAGATTACTTCACTGCCCGCATTCGCGCTGGTTACTAGGCTGTAGTAGCTGCTGTCATGTAGCCAGCTCACCAGAGAGCCCTCTTGGTTCACTTTGCCTGAAGCAACGTTCCATAAGTGCTGGTAACCGTTGTCTTCACCTAGCGGCTTCAGCGTGCTTTCGATGTTGTAGTCGAAGTCAGTACGGATGATTTGACCCGAGTGGTGAACGGGTAGGTCGTACTGGTGTTCAGCGTCAGCTTCGATGCGGTATACATCTATAACTAGTGGCTTCTCGAACTCAGGAAGTTCAGCAAGAATCACGCTGCGTTGCATGTCTACGCCGGTGTAGTACTCAGAAATTGTGCCGCTCATACCTTGCAGAGACTGGTCGTCTGCTACGAAGAAGTGCTTCTGACCAAACTTAGATTCAGCCAATGCCGTATCGAAGTTGTTCTGTGTTTTCTGATCAACCGTTACTGTGTTGTGAGCAACTGTCTGCTTACAGTAAGACTTGTTCTCTGGGATGTAACGACCGCCAAACTTAGGCTCAACGTTTACCCAGCGACCGAAGCCGTAATCGTGCAGCACTTCGTGGCCACGGTTGAATACGCTTAGGTGTAGCCCATCGTAGTGACCGTGGTCTAGCGCAGAGTGGTACTGGTGATCGCTGCCGTGTTGACCAAACCAAATCAACGCCATCGTGTCGTCGTCTTGTTCGTCACGGTGACGAAGAATGCTTACGCCGCCTTTTTCGCCTTCAGGGCCGTCCGTTACAAACAGGCTACCCCAGTTGAATGCTTTGATGTCGTCTGCTGCATTGACAGCGTCAGATAGCGTTTTACCTGAAGCATGGACCCAAACATCTTGTTGGTGATTAGCCATACCAAGTAAAGTTTCAGTCTGCTCATAGCGGTGGTAACACACAGACGTTGCCATAATAACGCCTTCATCGTTAATAGAAATCGTCTTCGATGAATCGTTCAGAGCTGGCAATGTACCGTCTGGGAATGCCGTTTTGAATACCGCGTAAGACGTTGTCTTGATCACTGAGTCGTTGAATTCGTAAATACCAAGATCTGGCTGACGACGTTCAATCGCTTCTGCGAACAAGTAGATTGGACGTAGTGAGAAACGGTGGTAGTAAGGACCTTCCATGTAGTAGCCGTCTGGCGAAAACAGTTGGTCAAGTTGCGCTAAGAAACCGCCGCTTACTTTGTCGAGTTTCAGGCCGTAAAGCGCTTTGTCTACTGACTCTTGATCGTTGATTGCGTAACCACAGATACCGACTGCAGCCACTGCCCATAAACCGTGGTTGTGTACGATATCGAAGTCGTGTGCGTAAGTAACAACAAACATTTCGATCATTTGCTTAAGAAGATCGTCTTCAATCAGACGCTTTTGTTCTTCAGAAATGGTGTGGTAGATGCAGCTGTACGCACAAGAAGCGTAAAGCATCCACATGTTTTCGTTCAACGTTTGGTGGAACAGCTTACCCGGAGGGTTAGAGTCACGGCTTACGTTACTTTCAAGTGTTGGGTACACCGTCGCGTACGCAGTTAACATATCAACGATGTAATCACGGTACTTTGTTTCCTCAGTGATAAGGAACAAACGACCCGCTAGATCCATGTGGATGTAGTTTTGTTTATGACGGTTATGTTCGTAGCCGCCGCCTTCACCGTGACCTGGAACTTCAATGCCAACTTCCGCCATGTAAGCGTCAGTTTGTTTAATATCGCGAGTCAGTGCGTTACCTAAAAGGCTATCCTTGCCAAGTTCTTTACGAAGCTCTGCTGCTTCCTCAAAGTTAAGTAAAAGTGGTTGATAGCTCATTATTATTTCCCCTGCTCTGCTGTACTTGCTAATTCTGGGTTTAAAATTGTTTCTACTGAGTAGAAGCCTGTCCAGCTGTATACTTTACCGTTCAGTTCTACTTTGTGTTCAGTGCTCTCAGTCGCACCAAGTTGGTTGCTGATCATCACTGTCACATTTGACTTCTCTGTGGTGATTTCGACGACTGAACCGACGTTTGTATGCGCTACAACCTTGATGTCTTTCACAACGCCGCGAGCATTTACTGATTGTTCGAACTCTTCGTTAAAGTAACCGTGCGTTTCTAGAACAGAAGCGAACAGTGTTGTTTCGCCTTTGCTACGTAAAATGAATGCAGGCTCTGAACGTAGGTTGAAGCTTGGATCGTTAGCACCAGTGCGAGTAAAGACAACTTCAGCATTGTCGTTAGACGTTGCGCCTAGCCAAGTGTAGTACGTGTTGTTTTGTAGCCAGCTCACAAGTGCTGTGCCCTTGACTTCACCACTTGCGACGTTCCATAAGTGTTGATAACCGAAATCGCTGCCTAGCGTGTTTAACTCTTTGTTTGCTTGGTATTCAAAGTTAGTGCGAACAATCTGACCTGCATATTGGTGTGAGTAGTCGTATTGGTGCTCGCCTTCGCCGCCTTTTGTAGAGTCTAAGCGGTAAAGGTCTAACAATAGCGGAGATTCAAGCTCTTCAAGGTTTAACATGAACACGCTGCGTTGCATGTCAAAACCTTGGTAGTGATCGTTAGCAAATGCACTCATGCCGTTGATTTTCTCGTCTTCTACTTTAAAGAAGTGAGGCAAGCCGTGTACTGAGTCTGCACGCTCAACGTCAAAGTTATTCTGACATTTTTCATCAATGGTTACTGCATTATGAGCAATCGTTTGACGTGCGTAAGATTTGTTTTCATCTAGGTAACGACCGCCGAATTTTGGCTCAACGTTCACCCAACGGCAGAAGCCGTATTCACGTAGCACTTCTTGACCTCGGTTGAAGAAAGAAATACCCAGCGTATCGAAGTTGCCGTGACCCATGCCGTGTTGGCCGTAGTTCATCACTAACTGAGAAACGTCGCCTTTCTTATCCTGCATGCGGATAAAACCTTGCGCGCCGTTGTGACCTTCAGGGCCTTCGTTCAATTCAACACTTGGCCAGAAAGGCATGCCGATTTCTTTTTCAACAGAAGCCGCTTCGTATGCTTTAGATAACTCAAGACCACATGGGTGCATCCATACTGCGTCTTGAATCTTCGCCATACCAAGAATGTTTTGATCTACGCCGTTTTCTGAAGAGTAATGTTTGCTGTAAACACTGACGGCAACTTGAACACCCATGTCTGTGATGCCCATTGTGCGAGATGCATCGTTCAGAGCCGGGAATTCACCGTTCGGGTACGCTGTCGCCAGCATTGCTTGTACTGTGTTACCAATCACGCCGCCTTTGTAGTTGTAGATATCAACTTCAGGCATATGACGGTGAATCACTTCAGCGAACACACACGTTGGGCGAATCGCGTAACGGTGGTAGTAAGGACCTTCCATGTAATAACCAGAAGGTGCAAACAGTTGAGAGATTTGAGCTAGAAAGCCGCCAGTATCGTTACGGTCGATGCCGTACACTGACATTTCAAGGTACTCGCGCTTGCCTAGAGCAAGACCACAGATACCCACAGCGGCTACTGCCCAAATACCGTGGTTGTGAATGCGGTCGAAGTCGTGTGCGTATTTAACCGTAAACATTTCTAGCATTGGTTCGAAAATGCGCGATTCAATGTTGTCACGCTGCTCTTGTGTCAGTGTTGAAGCAACACAAGAGTAAGCCAAGCTTGAGAACATTAACCAGCAGTGTTCGTTCAAGATTTGGTGGAACAAACGACCTGTAGGGTTAGTGTTTTTCTGTACGTGGTAATCAAACGTTAGATATTTGTCCGCGTACTCTTCTAGTAGTTCTGTAACAAAGTCAGCGTACTTTTGCTCTTTAGTGATCAAGAACATGCGACCAGCTAAGTTCATGTACGTGTAGTTTTGCTTATGGCGGTTATGCTCGTAACCACCCGCTTCTCCGTGACCAGGAACATCAATAGGTAAGCACATGAACGCTTCTAGGTCTTTCGCGTTCGCTGCAATGGTTTTGCCCATTAAGCTAGAACGGCCCACTTCAAGGTGAAGTTGCTCTATTTCTGCTTCAGTCAACAATACTGGTTTAGTCGTCATATTCTTTGTCACCCTCAATAAAGAGTTTATCGGTTTAAACTTTGATTAAATTTTCAAACTCCATATAAAGTAATACAATATTAGCTTTAATTGTACCTGTTCGTCGCAAAATGATGAGAAGAATCACATAAACCCGCATAAGCCATTGATATGAATAGATAACACTAAATATCAGGCATTTGTTAAGTTGTTGATTTATTTGCGATATATAAAGTATCGCTTGATCAATATCACACAACTCTAGATATATTGTATTACAATTAACCTCATTCCCTTATGATGAACACAGTTAAGTAACACTTAAAAGATTTAAACAGATTAGGAGATACACAATGAACTCTTTCTTTATTCTAGATGAAAACCCATGGGAAGAATTGGGCGGTGGTATCAAGCGTAAAATCGTCGCGTACACTGACGATCTTATGGCTGTACACCTATGTTTTGATAAGGGCGCAATTGGCCATCCTCATACTCACGAAATTCACGACCAAATCGGTTATGTTGTTCGTGGTAGCTTCGAAGCTGAAATCGAAGGTGAAAAGAAAGTGCTTAAAGAAGGCGATGCTTATTTCGCGCGTAAACACATGATGCACGGCGCCGTTGCTCTAGAGCAAGACAGCATCCTTCTTGATATCTTCAATCCTGCGCGTGAAGATTTCCTAAAATAATAACTAGCGCAACCTCAGTTGCTAAGGTAAGCATATGAAATCATTAAACATCGCGGTCATTGGCGAGTGCATGGTTGAGCTACAACAGAAAAAAGACGGGCTTCAGCAGAGTTTTGGTGGCGATACACTGAATACAGCACTTTACTTGTCTCGCTTAACAAAAGAACAAGATATCAACACGAGCTACGTAACAGCACTAGGCACTGACCCATTCAGTACCGACATGTTAGAAAAGTGGCAAGCGGAAGGTATCGACACTAGCTTAATTGCTCAGCTTGATCACAAACAACCAGGACTTTACTACATCGAGACCGATGAAACTGGTGAACGCAGTTTCCACTACTGGCGTAATGATGCTGCAGCAAAATTCATGTTTGACCAGCAAGACACGCCTGCTCTACTTGATAAGCTATTTTCTTTTGACGCGGTTTACCTAAGTGGTATTACGCTTGCTATCTTGACAGAGAACGGACGCACGCAGCTATTCAGCTTCTTAGACAAATTCAAAGCTCAAGGCGGCCAAGTATTCTTCGACAATAACTTTCGTCCAAAACTTTGGGAAAGCCAACAAGAAGCGATTTCTTGGTACTTGAAGATGCTTAAGTACACCGACACAGCGCTACTTACGTTCGATGACGAGCAAGAGCTGTATGGCGACGAAAGCATTGAACAGTGTATTGCACGTACGTCTGAGTCTGGAGTGAAAGAGATCATCATTAAGCGTGGCGCGAAAGACTGCCTAGTGGTTGAAAGCCAAAGTGCTCAGTACGTTGCACCAAACCCAGTAGACAGCATCGTTGATACAACAGCGGCTGGCGATTCGTTCAGTGCAGGCTTCTTGGCTAAACGCTTGAGCGGTGGCAATGCGCGTGATGCAGCATTAGCAGGTCACATTGTGGCAGGGACTGTGATTCAGCATCCAGGTGCTATCATTCCTCTAGAAGCGACCCCTGATTTGTCTCTATAATTGCGCACTTTAACTATTAATCAAGGGTTTGCTTAGTTGAAAGCAGACCCATTATTAACGTGAGAAAGAATTCATGACTACATTAAATGAACAACTAGCAAACCTAAAAGTAATCCCTGTAATCGCTATCAACCGTGCTGAAGATGCCATCCCCCTAGGCAAAGCACTGGTTGAAAACGGCATGCCATGTGCAGAAATCACACTACGTACAGAATGTGCAATCGAAGCGATTCGCATCATGCGTAAAGAGTTCCCTGACATGCTAATCGGTTCAGGTACTGTACTGACTAACGAGCAAGTTGACGCATCTATTGAAGCTGGTGTTGATTTCATCGTAAGCCCAGGTTTCAACCCGCGCACTGTTCAATACTGTATCGATAAAGGCGTTGCTATTGTACCGGGTGTTAATAACCCGAGCCTAGTTGAGCAAGCAATGGAAATGGGCCTTCGCACGTTGAAGTTCTTCCCTGCTGAGCCTTCTGGCGGTACTGGTATGCTTAAAGCACTAACCGCTGTTTACCCTGTTAAATTCATGCCTACTGGCGGCGTAAGCTTGAAGAATGTAGATGAATACCTATCGATCCCTTCTGTACTTGCATGTGGCGGTACTTGGATGGTTCCAACTAACCTTATCGACGAAGGTAAGTGGGACGAACTAGGCAAGCTTGTTCGTGACGCTGTCGAGCTAGTCAATAGATAGGTTCGCGTTAACCGGCTGCACTTGTTCAACGACGAAAGCGAGCTCTGTGCTCGCTTTTTTATTACGTGATATAAAGTGGACACACCTATTTTATTTTTAACCATACTTATTAGAGTTTTGTCACTTCTCAATCAACACGCTCGCTCAACTAATCCCTATAACCACATGGATATTTGTATTATTATTTTAAATACTTACTTTCAAGCATTTATCCGACGACAACGATGAAGTTTGAAATAATTGCAAAAAATTAAGCTCTTAAACGGCTTTAAGTGCCATCTATGATGAAATAAACATGCGCCCCAGATCACGCTAAAGACATATTGTAGTACAAATAAACATGCGGAAGGAGTAATCTAGGTGTCAGTTAATTATGAAACTTAAAAGGCTGAAAAGATGACTATTGATACTTTTGTTGTTCTCGCCTACTTCTTCTTTTTAATCGCGATTGGTTGGATGTTCCGTAAGTTCACCACCTCTACAAGTGATTACTTCAGAGGGGGCGGCAAAATGTTGTGGTGGATGGTTGGTGCAACCGCCTTCATGACACAGTTTTCAGCATGGACGTTTACAGGTGCCGCAGGACGCGCGTTCAATGACGGTTTCGTTATTGTAATCCTATTCTTAGCCAATGCTTTTGGCTACTTCATGAACTATATGTACTTCGCTCCAAAGTTCCGCCAACTTCGTGTGGTAACGGCGATCGAAGCCATTCGTCAACGCTTTGGTAAAACGTCTGAACAGTTCTTCACATGGGCAGGTATGCCTGACAGTCTTATCTCTGCAGGTATCTGGCTAAACGGTCTCGCTATCTTCGTAGCTGCTGTATTCAACATCCCAATGGAAGCAACCATTGTGGTAACGGGTATGGTTCTAGTATTGATGGCAGTAACAGGCGGCTCTTGGGCGGTTGTTGCTTCTGACTTCATGCAAATGCTTGTAATCATGGCCGTGACAATCACTTGTGCGGTTGCGGCTTACTTCCACGGTGGTGGCTTAACTAACATCGTTGCTAACTTCGACGGCGACTTCATGTTAGGTAACAACCTAAACTACATGAGCATCTTCATCCTTTGGGTTGTGTTCATCTTCGTGAAGCAATTCGGTGTAATGAACAACAGCATCAACGCTTACCGTTACCTATGTGCAAAAGACAGTGAAAACGCACGTAAAGCGGCAGGCCTAGCATGTATCCTTATGGTTGTTGGTCCACTAATTTGGTTCCTACCACCATGGTACGTAAGTGCATTCATGCCTGAGTTCGCATTAGAGTACGCTTCTATGGGTGATAAAGCGGGAGATGCTGCTTACCTAGCATTCGTACAGAACGTAATGCCAGCAGGTATGGTTGGTCTTCTTATGTCAGCAATGTTCGCTGCAACGATGTCTTCTATGGATTCAGGTTTGAACCGTAACGCTGGCATCTTTGTAATGAACTTCTACAGCCCGATTCTTCGTCAAAATGCGACTCAGAAAGAGCTGGTTATTGTAAGTAAGCTAACGACTATTATGATGGGTGTTATCATCATCGCGATTGGCTTGTTCATTAACTCTCTACGTCACTTGAGCTTGTTCGATATCGTAATGAACGTAGGTGCGTTAATTGGCTTCCCAATGCTTATCCCTGTACTACTTGGTATGTGGATTCGTAAGACGCCTGACTGGGCTGGTTGGTCTACTCTCGTGGTTGGTGGTTTCGTTTCTTACATCTTCGGTATCTCGCTTCAAGCAGAAGACATCGAGCACCTATTCGGTATGGAAACAGCGCTTACTGGCCGTGAATGGAGCGACTTGAAAGTAGGTCTTAGCTTAGCTGCTCACGTAGTGTTTACTGGTGGTTACTTCATGCTAACTTCTCGCTTCTACAAAGGCCTATCGCCTGAACGTGAGAAAGAAGTTGACCAACTATTCACTAACTGGAACACACCATTAGTAGCGGAAGGTGAAGAGCAACAAAACCTAGATACTAAACAGCGTTCAATGCTTGGTAAGCTTATCAGCACAGCAGGTTTCGGTATCCTAGCAATGGCTCTGATTCCAAACGAACCAACAGGACGCTTGTTGTTCCTACTATGTGGTTCGATGGTACTAACCGTTGGTATCCTACTGGTTAATGCGGCCAAAAACCCTGCAAAAAAGCTAAATGATGGAGCGATTCTCAAATAGTATAGAGAAAGAACACTATTCGCTTAGCTGATATAACACATAAAATAGTGCCCATGCTTTCCCCCGACAGCATGGGCTTTTTGTTGTTTTATCGAGGCTATTGTTTTATCGAGGCTATTGGTTTATCGGGGCTCATTCAGCAAGATTTAATAAAAAATAGGCCAGCATTGCTGGCCTATTTCGTTATGGTTTAATTATTCACTTCTAATCACTAGCGCTTATCAATTGAGCGTTAACCGTGAGTCATAACATTCTGCTGTACTAGCGCATCCAGAATATCAGAAGGCATGGTGCCATTTAACGTCAGCTGAGGCGCAAGATCTTCAACCACAATCACTTGTTCTGTCGTGCCTAAGCCATCAGGGTTAATCGTAAGTTCAATATCATCCCCGTCAACCTTCGCATCAATGTGTTGCAGCAGTGTTGTTATATCTGGTGAGGCACTTTTCAGCTCAGGTAACACTTCTCTTAGATCGAGTTGGTCTCCTTCAGATAAGCTAAAGTCGGTAATCGTATCTTCGACACCATCTTCGATGTTGAACCAAACAAACGAATCCATACCGTCGCCACCAGTCAGAATATCGGAACCGCCACCACCAATGAGCGTGTCGTTACCATCACCGCCAACTAACGTATCGTTACCCGAACCACCTTCCAGACGATCATTTCCAGATCCCGCTGTCAGGTCGATATTGCCAGCCCCTGCCAATAACTGAACATCGTCGGTTTCTGTAGCTAAATCGATATCAACACCGTTAGACACAATGTTCAAGTTGAGGTCTATCGAAGCCGATGTTGCAGTATCGCTGTTACCTAGCTCTTCTGAAACCGCCTCCACTTTGAGTGTGTAGCTTCCCGGCGTATCAGAAAGTCCGACCACTTTCACAGTGTCAATCGCATCCGCCGTAGCAATCCAAATACCACTACCGACATCAGTCACTGAACCCACATCACTCGTAATTTGAGCACCAGCAGGCACATCACTGATACGTAGCGTTAGCTCTTCCGTAATATCGGTCAAGGCTGCAATAATACCAACCAAAGGAACGCCACTAGCGCTTACAGACTGGTTAGCGGTGATATTTCTGACGTAGTTAGACGCAGTATCAATCGACAAGGTCGGCGCATTCGCCACAGGAGTCACTGCTATATCATAGATAACTGGCGTGGTTTCAATGACGATACCAGAAGGGTTTCCGCTATCTTTCGCGATGACTTCCAAGCCAATGCTATTGGTTGGAGACAGGCTCGCATCCAGATAAACACCCGCAGGGCTAGTCGGTGTGTCAATCAATGCATTTAGGTCGCTCAACGTACCTACTAAGATAACCGAACCTGTGTTGTTGCCATTCACCATCACAGTTGTCACGGCAGGCAGCGACACATTTAACGTTCCGTAATCCACCGTCAAAGTGACCGTCATCAAGTCATTAGAAAATGAATCAACATAATCAGGATCACTGACATTGATGCCACTCAGCAGCTGACCCGATTCTTCATCAATAAAATCAGTGACATTGTCACCATTAACAACAGGTGTATCGTTAACACCTTGTACCACAACGCTGATTTCCGCGGTATCCGTTAAGAAATCATTTGAGCCATTGGTTGTACCGTTATCTTCTACTGTATAGGTGAATGTAACATCGCCATTGTAATCATCAGCTGCCGTGAATACCCAGTATGGGCCATTAATCGAATTGTCATCCGCCCCACCAACGTTCTCAAACTTCTGAATTTGCCCCTGACCTTGATCGATTTCGACCTTAGTTACCGTAATGGCATGCCCCTCAGGGTCTGTCGTCGCTGTAATCAGGTCTTCAGCTTTGATGATTAGCTGACCTTCTTCAAGCATGGTGCCCAAATCAATATCGGTTGCCACTGGTTGGTCGTTAACTTCTGTAACTACAAGGCTGATTTCCGCACTGCCCACTTTGAAGTCCGGCGAACCGTCGGTTGTACCATCATCGATAATGGAGTAATTGAATTTGACGTCTCCATTATAATCATCAGCTGCCGTGAACACCCAGTATGGGCCATTAATCGAATTGTCATCCGCCCCAGCAATGTTCTCAAACCTCTGAAGCTGACCTTGACCTTGATTTTGAGTAAGGCTGATATCTGTTACGGTAAGGTTATGATTTTCGATATCAGAGCTTGCCGTAATCAAGTCACCCTCAACAATCACGATTTGGCCATCTTCCGGAATCGAGCCCAAATCAACATTGGCCGCTATCGGAGCATCATTATATTCCGTCACTTTAATAGTGAAGGTAGTTTGATTCGTTTGAGCGGTATTCGGATCACCCGCATCAATCAAACCGTTATTACCACCGTCATCGATCGTAGCATTAATGGTCACTAACCCACCCTGATTGAGATAGTTCTGATCCGGGTCCGGTTTGAACGTAACCTCGCCATTAGTTAGCGCTGCATTGATGTCAGCTTCTTTACCTGTCATGACAAGTGAGCCATCAGCCTGCAATACAAATGTCACACCATTGGATTGAGTGCTTGGGAGTACAAACTCGCCCTGTGCACCCGGCAGTGTTTGGTCAACTTTTAGCGTCAGTACATACGGTGCATCTGGATTATCAAAGTTTGCGTCGATATCGTAGATACTAAAGTTGTTGATTGCCACACCAGTAGAGTCTTCTGTCGTTTCAAGGTTAGTCACATTGACAAAGGTCGGTTGATCGTTGATAGGATCAATCACTAAATCAACATTGAAACTCGTTGGTGTGCCTAAATGCTCCGTGTTATCAGCATCTGTATCCACAGAACGAACGGTAATCTGCAGTGGACCATTAATACCCAAAGCATTACCTGTATCACTATTATGTTCGCCAGAGTTAAATACGATCTTATCTAACGACTGAGCTGGAACGTTTAGTGTCCAGAGTTGCGTCGCTGGATCATAGCTACCTATAGTGGTTCCGTCAGGGTAGTAGATAGAAGCATCTTGAGGAACACCTGCCACTTCGACTCGAAGGGTTTCGGGTGCATTTTCGGTATACGTTCCGCTTCCTGTGGCCGACAACTCTTTATCTAAAATAGTCGCATTGATTTCGATATCAATATTCTGCCCTTCGTTGCCTGTTACAGAGTCCGTAGGATTGGTATCAACATCGTCACCAACAGGCACCACATGTAGTTTGAAGCTTGGTAAGTTTGCAGCCGCAGTCGGTACGCCAAGTAGCGACTCTTGAGTGAACACTTCAACACCAAACTCAGCAGTACCACTGAAGTTTTTAGGCGGTAAAATCGAAATTTCACTTAAGTCGAATGAAAGCCCAGAAGCTTGAGGCAATTGAACACTCCACTCACCACCACCGTTGTTTTTCACAGTGTAAGCAGAACCAGCATCTACACGCATCTGGAAGCCATCAGGTACATCGGTGAACTTAATCGATACAAACTGTTCTGATCCATCAAGGTCAGTCAGTGCAATCGATACAGGTCCTGTACCTGACAAGGAAATAAGCTGGTCTTCGTTGCCGGTAATCTCGATTACATCAGGATCACTACCCGGTCCAGAGACATGTACATCATCAACAACCGGAACAACATCAAAACGAACACTTGTATTGAAGGTATCGGAGTCGGTTGCAGTGCCTACCGGAAAAGCAGAATCATTGTAGGTTGCGGTATCTGTAACTGTACCACTTACATTAATCTGCACTTGGTTAATATCATTTCCAGTTGGGTAGTTTTCTATCGCCCTAAAGAGGACATTATCGAGCGCCCCCGCCGCGATTTCAGCTTGATTAAACGTGACTGAGGTACCAAGTGAGGTACCCGTATTGTCATAGAATGCCCCTATTGAAGGGTCATCCAACGTCAAAGTAATGGATGTAAACGCCTCTTGCCCCCCTTCGACGCCTGATACCTGATCCGAAATAGTCGAATTGAAGTCGAGTTGAATGTAGGTGTCTTCGTAACCCACCGGATCTTGTCCAGCCTGACCGTCGTTATCAACAGGATTAAAGGCATCATCAAGCGAACCGACGACATTCACCTCAATCGTAGGGTCCGTCTCCGCATCTGGCGCGACTTTGATGACGACGTCGGTAACTAACGTTTTCTCATCACCAGAGAGCGTATCTTTGGTCACTATGGTTAGAGGTAATCTAAAGTCACCCGAGTAATCGGCAGGCAAGTTAAGTAACAGCCCTGAGAAATCAGTTGGAACGCCCTGTTCAACGGTTGTCTCAAATACATATTTTCCATTAACAAAATCGACTTCACTGCTTCCCGCTAAACTAATTGGGAAAGTGCCTCCTGGGTTAATGGTCACGGAGTCATCAATGATAATGGTCACTTGGTCTACCGAAGCATCTTCTCCAGAGAAAGTGATCACACCATTTAGTACTGCACCTAAATCAAGTTGCGTGTCTTCGATAGCGTCGACAACACTATTAGCATCCATTGTAATGTTAGCTGCAACCTCGCCTCCCCCAACAAGTACTTCTGGAAATGATAATGTCACTTCGCCTTCCCGAATAACGGCAGGAGATGACTCAACCTCAACACCATCACCGCGATCAACCACCGTACTAAAGATAGTCATCTTGATGTCATTGAATACGTCTGGAAGATTAGAAATAGGAGGGAAACCAAGACCATTAGGAGCACTGATACTAAACAAGTCCTCATTCGTCACAACCCAACGACCATCGCCTTCATAAGCCGCGCCAATAACGAGTAATTGATTCAATACGTCATCTGATAATGGAGTCTTATTCGGGTCATTATTCGTTAATTGAATAACCAGTTGGTCGACTTCCTCAATAGCAGATGATGCATCGGTTTCTTGATATCGAATAACAAATTCATCCGTGGCGGACGGATTGTCGCTGTTGGTTGTAAACTTGAGTACACCAGTCAAAGGATCGGCGCTCACCGTACCCAAAGAACCAGTTCCAGCCACGTCGTCGACGATAAGCTGATTATCGATGCCATCATGAGTCTCAACAACGGGTCTTACGATAACATTGATCGTACCTTTAACCGTCGCAGTCGCAATACCCTCACCTGGGTTAGAAGAGTCCACATATTCGTGATCACGCTCCTCAACGTCTACCTCTGTCGTCAATGTGAAATCAACGCTAGAGTCCGTTGGCGGAGTCATTTGAATAAAGTTATTCGCTAGTGCAATTTGGGTAAATTGTTCCGGCGTCTGATTCGCGTCTTTAGGGGTAATCGTTAACGTACCCGCACCATCATTCACAACAGTCACATCACCATTTACGGTGGGTGTGACACCCGGTGGAATACCGAAAATCTTAATTGAAGTGAAATGCTCATCTGAGTCGATATAGTCAACGCCTTCAGGATGCCAATCGATGTTGATAGCAGTATCTTCGTTCCCGTTTGTGACGTTGTTGTAGGTTGTTGAGGTATCGATGATAGGCTCAACCAACACTCGAATTTCTTGATCAAAAGAAAGTGTGTGACCGTCGTTTTCCGTTACGATCACTTTGCCTTGAATATGGATATTCTCGGTCGAAGAATCGACAGGTCGAATACGAATACCTGACGTTGTACCCGCCTCGGTAATGTTGGCTTCGTAGATAGGTTTTGATAAATCAGGGCTACCGCCAGGTCCGGTTTCGTAACCCACAAAGTTAAGATCAATAACCGTACCGTCACCATCCTCGATTATAACGCCATCAGGAATACCCGATAAGATGACCGTTATTGATTCGGAACCATCGTCCGGTAATGGTGTAGTGCCTGAAGCCGGCTTTCTCTCACCCGACAATACCGTGAAGTCAAGCAGAGCAAAGCTGTCGCCGTTTTGACTCTCTTGAATCGTCGTTTGAACGCCGCTTGCAGTACCATCTGTAATTGCGGTCCAATCGGTACCATTCGTCCCACCATAAGGTGTGTCAGCAACCCCTTTCACTTCAACGTTAACCGTTTTAGTACCGAGTATTTCTACATCGACTTGTTGTGGGTTGGTTGACAGGTTTGCAGTGTCCTTCACTACACCTGTAACATCAAAAGTGAAATCCACATTGCTGTGTTTAGTTGGAACCACCTCAACATTAGCCAAATCGGAATACGCTATTTCGTGGTAATTGGTACCACTGACAATAGGAACTACCGTGGTTGTACCTACGAAGTAAAGCACTGCGCCTTCTGTAATATTGCTGATGCGAACAAACAGTTCTTCAGAGCCATCCGTATCGACCGACCCTGTCATGGTAATGACTTCGTCTAGCGTGAATGCATCTTTGTTATCCAAAGGCCCAAGGTAGTCGGGATTATCAATATTGTCTTCGTTGATTTGAATGCGATTAACACTGAACTTTCCAGCATCCGCGTCAGCGGTGACATCAATAATGATGTTTTGCTCTACAGAACGAGCCTTAGTTTTATCATTTGCCCCACCGTTAGCAGTATCTTCATAAGGATTCAGTGTTTCCTCTGTAACCGCTGTTGCTTCGAACTCTATCTGACCCGAGAAATTATCAATAGGGTTAACCACGGTGGTGTTAATGTCTTCTGCCGCTATTTTATATACACCACCCGCCGTCAGCGTAAGCACATTGCCGTCTTTATCAAGAAGCTCAAACTTTCCGTCACCTTCAACAACTTTCAACTCATAAGTGATCGTTTCAGTTTGGCTACTATCTTGTGATACTGCGTTTAGCTGCAACGTGACGTTGTCTTCATCTTCATCTTCATCTTCATCTTCATTGACTTGATACTGATAAGTGCTGTTACCATCATCCCAAGTTGCAATATCCGCTACCGCTTCAATCTCGATTTTGAAACTTGAGTTTACTTTGTGGTCAAGAGTGCCTCCATTATCGATCTCCAATTGATAGCGGATCTCAACGCCATTACTATCTGAACCATAGTTTTGGTCAGGAACGAAATAAAGGTTTTCGATGGTTGCAATGGTTTGTCTTACTTCACTTGGGTTTAAAGCATAGCTTTGTTGCATTTGAGGCGGTCCAAATAATATTTGACCGTTAGTTTCAGGCGTTAACTTGTGATACTCACCACCCTCAAAGTAATAGAACGTGCCTCTATGGTTACTGTTTTTTATAATCAGTTGACCGATAGACTCGCTGTTATCCCTGTCATTCAGGTTAACCTGAAGCGCAACTTGAGCTGGTGCATTAGGTAATCCGCTTTGGTTGTCTTGTATATTTTCAAGAATCGGAGCATCACCTGCAGCATATGGTATTGTTGAGTCTCTACCCGCATCCTCAAAGGTGGTCACTGTCAGCGCGATTTTCGACGAATTCCTATCCGTAATAGTGATGTCCAAGGGTGTC
Source organism: Vibrio sp. FF145 (assembly GCF_041439075.1). Classification (NCBI taxonomy): domain Bacteria; kingdom Pseudomonadati; phylum Pseudomonadota; class Gammaproteobacteria; order Vibrionales; family Vibrionaceae; genus Vibrio; species Vibrio sp. FF145. The sequence goes on along the minus strand of NZ_JBGONH010000046.1, from coordinate 2,103 downwards.
GATGACGTATCTGAATCGCCATCCTTCGCTGTTACATTAATAGAGAAATTAATTTCATCACCAACATGCTCTAAGTAATTATTGGCTCTAAACTCAATCTCACCATTTGAGTTTATTTTCAGTCTACCCAGTTCTCGAGGATCAACAGAGCCATTAATTTGCTCGTAAACTCGAATCTGTTGGCTACCACTAATTAAATCGAAGTCACTACTGTAAGACCCACTGTTCCCTGAACGGAAAACAATTCCACTTCCGTCAAATGCCTCAATTTTGCTCAGTACCGCACCATCGGCACCGACATCTGTAGCATCAGCAAACATATCGACTATAGAGCCGCGATAACCCTGACCTTCAACACGAGTAATCGATTGTGTTGTCACTAATGGAACATCATCCGTCACCGTGATCTTCAGATCGATCGCATTCGCTTGGTCTTGATCAAAATCTTCAGCAACGATTGAGAAATCAAGATCTATCGTGTTCTCGCTTGCACCGTCAGGGTGCTTCAGTGGTTTAAATAATTCGAATTGATAGCTGTTATCAGAGGTATCGAAAATAATCTCGAACACGGCTTCATTGCTGGTCACAGTTTGAGCAACGTATGTGAATTTTGTGCCGCTTTGTGAAACAGCTAGCCACTCTAAGCTTTCTCCATCGGAGGTTAAACCGGTCAAGACTAAATCTTCATCAACCAATTCATACTTCACAACGCCATCGGCACCTTCATCGACGGTGAACAGTCCATTGATAATGGTGTCGTCAGATTGATCCGAACCTATGCCTGAAAGGTCGTCTTCATCGACAACCGTTTCGCCCGTCGGCGGCGTCATTACTGGAACATCATCAATGACTTGAATTGGTAGTTGATACTGGTTGGAGTCATCGCCATCACCGTCTACCGCCACAACATTAAATGGTATGGTTAGGTCATTTGATCCAGTAGCGTGATTTAGAGGGCCAAGTAAAGTGAATGTGTATGACCCATCGTTACCAAGTGCAAGAGTAAAAATCGGAGTCCCGCTCGTGGTCGCACCTTGGTAGGTGGTTGTGTTCGCAGCCCCAGTGACCTCAGTGATCGAAATCGCTTCATTGCCTGATGTCAGAGTAGTTTCTAGGTCAGAGATGTTACGTAGCTCATAAGCCTCAACTTGGTCTGCACCTTCAGTGGTCACAAACGAGCCTGTCGCTTGAGCCACAACAGAGCCTAAATCATCTTCATCAACAACAAACGTACTCGCGACTGTTGTATCCGTAATGACGGGTACATCATCAGTAATAGTCACCGTAAGAGGCTTAATTACTGAATCCGTATTGTCTTGGTCGACCGCAATAACTGGCAAGGTGAAGATTTGAACGTTATTACCTTGCACAGGCAGGTGATCTAACTCTTCTAACAATGTGAAGGTATATTGACCAAGCACCAAACTATCAAAAGTGATGGTGAAAATGTCCGTTTGGACACCACCGTTTTCTACGAAGCCAATATAATTGTCGCTGTTTAGAGGATCTTCTTTTAGCTTAACAACCAGACCATCCGATTTTAGGTCCCCAGTTGTGTTGAACTGCGCAGTATCAATACGGAAGTGGTTCACATCATCACTACCAGATGTAAACGTCATTGTTCCGGTTTGAGTGACCGTTATGCTCGGAGAGGTGCCATCAAGCAAGTTTGCTTCAGCCAAGGCGACTGGTGGTATGTTATCAATAACAGGTGGAGCACCATCTGAAATGGTAAGCGTAACGGTCGACGTGACTTCGTCACCATCTTTATCTTCAGACATGACCGTAATAGTCTTAACAATATCGCCCCCTGAATGATTGAGGTTGCGATTAGGTTCGAAACGGACATCACCTTCCAGAGTGATATACAGTTTACCTTCAGCAACAGGGAAAACCTGCTCTCCGGTTGTCCCCTGAACTAACGTGTACACGTTGTTATCGTAAGTAAACTGGCTAATCGTTGCCCCGTCGGCACTTTGAACTGGCATCACATCAATGGTGTTAGTCGTTACCGTACCATCAGCAAGATTTGGTTCAGTAATACTCAGCGTTTGGTTTTGCATGCCTTGCACATCATCGCTGACCGTCACTTTCAGTGGCGAC